>JAUWHC010000001.1 GCA_030606095.1 Promethearchaeota archaeon
GAAAAAACATTATTTGAAAAACGCTTCTGTAGTGTAGTACGGCCAAGCTTTCCTTAAAGGAAAGGGCTTCGCATGCTAGGCTTTCACCCTGGTGACCCGGGTTCGAATCCCGGCAGAAGCACCACCAGCAATTGGTGGAAAGCATTGGAAATTTACAGTAGCCTCGATAGCTCAGTTAGTGGGGGCATCAATTCGGTGTGCTCGATAAAGTAGAGCGCTCGGCTAAAATTTGTGGGTTTTATCACAATTTCCGAAAGTTAACCGAATGGTCGCATGTTCGATCCATAAAACTCTTGAATTCCAAGGTTTGGAAAAGCTCGGGGCGCTTATTTTCTCTCTTTATTTACTTATATTTTAATTTTTTGATCTTATGAAGTTCTTCGAGATCTTTTTCACTTAAGATGATATGCCTATCGTTATTTTCACCTGAGATGATAACAAATTCCTTATTTACAAAGTTTGCTAGATTCTTTCTAATATTTCGAGTAATCACTCCCACGCTCTCAGCTATAGGTTAATGTTTAAATTCACAACTTATAGATTATTATAATAAAGTTGATAGAAATTTATTAAAAAGAAGGTTTCCCAATTTCCATAATTCTAATTAATTTTAAATAAGTTTCTTTTTTGCGGTTAAAATGGCAATTTCTAAAAATAGGGCAAATTACGCTTGGTTTGCGTAAAATATAAGCCACTTTGCCATGGCTTGAAACGATTCGTTTATGTTAATATTTTCTTTTGAAGAAGTGAAAACGCATTGATTGCATTTAGCATTTTGGGCGTATTCATTCGCGATTTTGAAATCAACTTCGTGGTTCGATAAATCCCACTTCATACCCATAAGAATAATAGGCACAAAACCTGCTTTTTTGCGAATAATTTTTAGCCAACCTTGAATTTCTCTGAAAGTGTCGTAATCCGTAATATCAAAGCAAATAAGCGCTCCACTAGCTCCCTTACAATAGTCTGGTAAAAGCTCTCGGAAGCGTTTTTCTCCTGCGAAGTCCCACAATTGCATTTTTACGGACTCTCCTGTGTCAAGGACTTCTGACTTTGTGTGGAATCCTGCACCTATAGTCATCTTATAGCCTTCTTCAAATTTTCCTGTACAATATCGAGTCACCATAGCAGTTTTTCCCACACCACCCGCTCCTGCTACGATCACTTTAAAAATCCATGAACTCATCATTTTTTTAATCATGAATTATTTTTTTTTAATTATAATAAATAAGAATTTGTTTTATAATGTTGTTAATTACAAAACCTAAAATCCAAATCAATCAACTCTTAAAAAAAATTTAACACTTTTAAAATTATACAAAACTAAAATAAAAAAAAGGTTTTTATAAGATTTAGTTCTATTATTTTTTAGTACTGTATTTTAATAAGTTTTAATAATAAAGGTTGTGAAAAAGGAGTATTAAAGAAGAAGACATTTGTCCGGTATGTAGTTTTCCGAAAGACCTATGTATATGCGATAGTTTAAGCGCAGATGAACAACAAATTATTATCTCTAACGATCGAAGAAAATGGGGGCGTGTGGTTACAGTTATAACCTTCGAAGGAAATATAGACGCTAACTTAAAGGATATCCTTACACAAGCCAAAAAGAAATGTGCTTCTGGAGGAACTGTTAGAGGAAATTTAATCGAACTCCAAGGCGACCACAAATTCAAGTTGAAAAAATTTTTAATTGACTTGGGATTCCCTGAAGAAAATATTATCATTCGACAGGGGATGATGAAGAAACCCTATAGAAAATATTAATAAGTTCATTTGCATTTTTTTTATTTTTATTTTAATGTTAAAAAAGAGATAAATTAGATTTCAATGAGTGCAATATTTTTCAAGGTAATTTTTAAGGGGACAAAAGGAGATGAAAATGAATCGCATTCATTAACTTTTAAAAGCATAGTCTCTGATAAACCGATTAACGTTCCTTCTCAATATTTTTCGTCTCTAAAAATATTAAGTCAAGAGCGTCAAAATGTAATAAATTTTCAAAACATACGAGAAGTGATAAAAAGTGGAGATGTAGCTATAAATTATAATTTTAATTATTATATCGTTATTCTCTACACATATTTATCAAATGGAAAAAAGGAAGGTTTTTTAATTGGGAATGTAAAAAAGTTAGGAGATATTCTAATTGGTATTTGGCCATTTAATCAACAGTATACCCAACTTACATCAGAAATGATATTAGAAAAGTTAGATGTACTAATCAGTAGCGAGAATTTTAAAAATATAAGTGTAATTTATTCATAAAAAAATCTACAATTAAACCTAAAAACTTTATAAGAATGTATCATCATTCTTCTTTAAGAAATCTAATAACTCCCTTTCTTTAGGCATACCAGATCTCGCACCTAAATTTTGGATCTTTAAAGAAGCTGCCGCATTAGCGTATTTACAACTCTTTTCTAAATCCCAACCTTTAATCCAGTAAGCTAGAGAAAACGCACCATTGAATGTATCTCCTGCCCCCGTAGTATCAATAATATTTTTAATATCGTAAGTTGGTATCCTTTTTTGAAAGTCAGTTGTGGTTATTAACGCTCCCTTATTTCCTAAAGTAATAATTACAATAGGTATCCCTTTTTTCACTAAAATATTAGCTGCTTTTTCAGGACTGTCGCTGTTCGTTATTGATTTTGCCCCTTCTTTATTTGGAATTAAAATATCAGCATTTAAAAGCATATTTTTTAAATTTTCCCAACCTCTTTGCGCAATTTGAGATTCTAAATCAATACTAATTTTAACGTTATTTCTTTTAGCAATTTCAATGGCTTTTTCAGTAACTTCCTGATGAATCATTGTAGTATGTAATAGCTTAGATTCTGCTATAAAAGATTCATTTAAATCCTTGACATCAATTTTTGTTGTTTGCATGTGAGGAGATTGAATTATTGACTTTTCCCCTTTAGCAATAAATATAAAATTAACAGGCGTTTTTTTATCTAGCTTCTTTACAATAAAAGTTGTGTCTACCTTTTCTTTAACGAAATCATCAACCAAGAAATCCCCATACGGATCCCCTCCAACAGCCCCTATAAATCCACACAACCCCCCCAATCTAGCTACTGCTACTAAATAATTAGCTGTAACACCGCCTGAAAAATAATTCTCGCTTACTGCATCAATTTTTTCATCCGGTCTTGGAAAATGTGGTATTTCGGCAACCCAATCTAAAACCACTTCGCCTAACCCAACAATATCAACATGTTTCATGTTTTCAATCTAAAAACTAATAATTATTAAGATAATTAATGAAATAGAAACAAAAATTAATAAAAAAGCTTTTTTGTATAAAATTTTATTTAAGTCAAGATTTCCTTCATACTATTATCTAATTCTTCTTCCACATTGATATCCTTAAAATCTGAAGCAACTATTTCATAGGAATCACTAAAATCATTAAATTTTACTGAACCTCTAATCATAATATCTCTTCCAACGATTTCAGCAGAGAATTTTTCTAATAATTTTTCATAATCTGGAGTATCTTTAACTTTTATAATTGTATCGGCCTTCTTTCCAATTAATTTTTCTGCTGCGTCTCCAATAAATGTAGCCCTAATTTTACCGCTTTCATCTTCTACAAAATGACTAACAATCATTGTAAGTTTAGTATTACCTTTTTGGTCGCATTTACAATTATCAATTTTTCTTCTACAAGTAGTACAAGCTTCGTAGAAATTGATTTTTTTTAATTCATTAGAAATAAATCCCTTTATTTCAAAAAACCCAGATGATTGTATCGAATTAATTTCAGTAAAATTTCTTGAAAAAGTTCGACGTTTTTCTTTTGATGGAGTTTCTGAGATTTTTAGATTGGGGATGTTTAAATCAATTTTTTCTATACTTGAGTCATTTTGAATTGTTGCCTCGATTTTTTGCCAATAATTACTGAATTTTAGCTCAACATTTTTCAATAAAATGCCATCCCCGTTTTTTAAAGACTTCGATAATTCATCTGCTTTTTCTCGCCAAGCATTAACTCTTATTGTATCTGTATCATCGCTTACATTAAAACTTAATAAAGACACTTCATCTCCAGTTTTTAATGATATTTTTCTTAAATCATCTATAGTCATTAAAATTCCTTGAAACGATATATAACCCTTTTCTTTTTGAAGATTTTCGATCTTATCAATAAATTTTGCCTTTAAATTTATTTCTTTATCTTTTTTTGTAATAGTTGTTCGAGAAGTCGCATGTAAATCAATTGCATTTTGTGCATAGTTACTTTTTCTAGGGTTTACATTAGTAAGTGAAATAAAATCACCAACTTCAACATCTTTTATTTTTTCAATATCATCGTTCCAAAAACTTATCCTAATTTGTCCTGTTGAATCTCTCACTTTTAAGGAAGCAACCCTACCACTTTGTCCATCTTTCTTAATAAATTCCTTTATCGGTAATTTATTCATTACTTTTCCTTCAGTTGATATAGATCCTAAATCATCATTGATATTCTGTATTTGTCTAAACTCGTCTTTAACTTTTTGATACTTTTTATAGTCAACATCCTCTGGCGCTAAAATTATTTTACTAAATCTTCCAACATGAATCTCTATTCCATCGAATCTTCCTTTTTTTGCATTGCCATTTAGAATTTTAACAATTTCATTTTTTTCAAAGCGCTCATCTTTAAAAATGCTCACTTGGTCATCCCATAAAACAATTCGGATATCGCCTGTATTATCATGCAACAAAAACGATCCTACATGTCCAGTTTCTCCGCTGCTTTTATTGAAACTATTAACATGAAATATATCCTTAATTCTACCGACTATAACAATATTTTTCATATTTAATGTAATATCTGAGATATTTAACTCAATTTCATTCAAAAGTTCCTTATTTTCACTCGTCACATCTACTCCTAACTCTTTAGCGATTACAAACAAAGCTCCTTCGTCTGAGATTAAACCCTTAAGTTCTTCTTTTTTCTCTTCTACTAAGCTTTGAATATCAATTCTAGATAGACCAGTATCTTCAATAATTTTATTAATATATGCTTCCGTTTTCATTTCTTTCACTATTTTAAAAAGGTTTGTTTATTCAAAGATAATTTTAGAATTAATACTTTAAAAATAAAACTATTTAATTATTAATTAATCACTATTTTTAAAAAATAAGGGTACATCATATTGGTAATTTGTTGATTTTATCCTAGAAAAAATAAAAATATTAAGTCGAAAAGATGAGTAGTTTTAAGATCATACCCGTAATTGATGTGTTAAATTCTGAAGCAGTCCATGCCATAAAAGGGGAACGAGAGAGATATAAACCGTTAAAGGCGGTTTGGATAAATAACTGTGATCCAATAAAAATAGTAAAAAAATTGAAAGATGATTATGAAATCAATGATATATATATGGCCGATTTAGATGCAATAATCAAAAGAGAACCTAATTTTAAGTTATTAGAAAAAATTTTAGCCATACCAAATGTTAAAATCATTATTGATCCAGGAATTTTGTCTATAAAGAATGTTAAAATATATTCTAAATATAACTTAGATGCATTAATTTTAGGATTAGAGACAATAAAAAATTTAAAAGTTATTTCTAAATGTTTAAAAATTTATGGTAAGAATAAAACCATTGTAAGTATAGACATGTATAACGAATTGATTCAAACCAATATAAAAGAATTACAAAACCAGAAACCAATTGAAATTATAAAGAAGATTGAAAATTTAGGTGTTGAAAAAATAATTCTACTTGATCTTTATAAAGTAGGACAAAAGTTAGGTGGAATCCCGCAGTTATATCAAGAAATAAGGGATGAATTTAAGGGGAATATAATTGTTGGAGGAGGAATTAAGGATATGGATGATATTAAATTATATAATCAGCAAAATTTCTCAGGAGTTCTAATAGGGACCGCTTTACACGATGGAACTATTAATATTGAAAAAATAAGAAAGTTTAATCAAAGTTAATCAATAAAAATCACACCAGAACTTGATACATTTAAAGATTTTTTACAAACTGGACAAGCATGTTTCATTCTAACCCAATCTATGAAATGTCCTTTATGGGCTTTCGCTTCACAAATTGGACAACCAGTCACTTCATCGAAAATTTCGATGTTCTTTCCACAAACTGTACATTTCGTTTTAGATGCAGTAGATATTCTTATAATTTCCTTTTTTATATCAAGCACAACGTTTTCAGTATTTTCGGCAGTAGGATTAATCTGTTTTAATTCTGTTTTAGTATCAACGCAAAAGATAGTTCCTTCGCTATCATCCTTTTTATTACCAATCCAAACAACCTTACCCTTGAAATAACTGGATCCTTGATTTTCTAAAGAGAGGTTCAATCTTCGATCTTCCATTACAAATGTTTGAATAACTTTAGTATATTTTAACCAATCTAAATTTAAGGATATTTGTTTAATAACTTCAAACGGTTCTCTAAATACTTCGTTAGTTATGTCTATTTTTGTGATTTCTTTTGGGGACATAATAAATTCATGATTTTTTTGATATTTAATAATAATTATTTAATTTAAATTTTTATATCATTTGTTCTTAATATGTTTTAATAAAATTACAAATATCTAAAAATAAAAAAATATTTTAGCTTGATAATATAGAAGATCTATTATTAAACGCATTTATATATTAAAACGAGTAAATTCTAATCGTTCCATTCAAAATTACATCTAAATTTTGGTGATTATGCAAAAAAAAATCAAATTATTGATAAGCCCTAAAGATATTGAAGAAGCAAAGGTTATAGTTCAAGATAAAGATGTGAATTATATCGATTGCAAAAATCCAAGTGAAGGTTCTCTTGGAGCAAATTTTCCTTGGATTATTAAAAAAATGAAGGGCTTAATTCCTCCCAATAGCTCTCAATTATTGAGCGCAACTATTGGAGATTTTCCTAATTTACCTGGTTCAGCCTCGTTAGCAGCTCTAGGTGCTGCAGTATCGGGGGCAGATATTATTAAAGTGGGGCTTAAAGGGTCAAATACCGAAAAAGAAGGCATATATTTAATGACTAAAGTTGTAAAAGCTGTAAAAGATTATGATATGGATATAAAGATCGTCGTAGCGGGTTATGCCGATAGAATACGGATGAATTCATCACCAGATTTTTTATCCATCCCCACTATCGCAGAAAAATCTGGTTCTGATATTGCAATGCTTGATACATACATCAAAGATGGAAAAAATTTGTTCGATTTTTTAAATGTTACACAATTAAAACAGTTTAGAGATAAATCAAAAGAGTTAAACCTTGAAGTTGCTCTAGCTGGAAACTTATTAAAAGATTCAATCCCAAAAATAAAAGAGATCTCACCCGATTTAATTGGCGTTAGGAGCGTGGTTTGTGAAGGATATGACAGAAATCATGGAATGATTAAAGGTTATCTTATTGAAGAATTAAAATCAGAATTATACAATTAAGCTGTTTATGAAAGAATTTCAAATAGACGATTCAGATATCAGTATAAAAGAAGCAAATAAAGAAGATTTAATTGATTTGAATCTGTGTGCTAAAGAATTTTTACAATTAATTGAAGATTTTAGTATCAATTTTTTAAATCGCAAATATTTTACTTTAACGGCATATTATAAGAAACTTTTAGTAGGAATTTTAGTTGCGGAAGAAAAAAATTACAAGGTCGATTCTTTAGAAAAAATTGTACCAAAAACAAATCTCCATTTGATATATGTAAATCCAAATTTCAGGAAAAAGCATATTGGAAAAAAACTATTAATAAACTACTTAACTATTCAAAAAAAAAAGGGAATTGCTTCAATTTTTGTAAAATTACCCCATAAATATAAAAAAGGGATTCTATTTTTTCAATACAATAAGTTTCATCAAATTAATAAAGTGAAAGATAAAATTATTTTAGAAATTAATTTATGGAACGATTTCGGAATTAGATCTTCTGAATTTATAGCAAATAATCTTAGTGATGTATTTAATTGAATATTTATCTGAGAAACGCTTTTTAAATTTTTTAAATAATCGTTCTATTTAATAACATTATTTTGGTTACATTAATAAATTAAATTTATGTACAATAAAGAATTAGGAATTATCGGTATTGGAAAAATCGGTTCTGGCTTATTAAAGAGATTAATTTCTACGAATACTCTTAAAAAAAACGAAATTATTATTTTTGATATAGATGAAGACAAAAGAAATATACGATCTAAGGAATTTAATGTTGAGATTGCTGAAAGTAATGCAGATTTAGTACGCTCATCCAAATATGTTTTAATTGCTGTTATTCCTCAAGTAATAGATACCGTTTTGCGTGAAATTGGGCCAATTATTACAGAACAACAAACAATTATTTCTATAGCAGCGGGGATTTCTCTTACTCACATTGCTAAATTTATTAATACCCCAATAGGATTAATAAGAATTATGACAAACACTCCAGCACTTATAGGTGCTGCAGCAACGGCAATATCGCACAACGAAAACATCAAAGATTACCAAATAGACTTTGTTAAAAAACTTTTTAATGCTGTTGGTATAGTAGTAGAATTAGATGAAATTCATTTAGATGCGGTTACAGGACTATCTGGAAGCGGTCCCGCTTATATTTTTATTATTATTGAAGCATTAGCTGATGGTGGCGTGAAAATGGGTTTACCTAGAGCCGTATCTCTAAAATTAGCTGCTCAAACTGTTTTGGGTTCCGCAAAATTATTATTAGAAACAGGCAAACATCCCGGGGAACTGAAAGATATGGTAGCCACCCCTGGAGGAACGACAATTACTGCAATACACGAAATTGAATCCGCTAAATTGAGAGCAACTATGATTAGAGCCGTAGAATCAGCTACAATAAAATCGAAATCATTAAATTCTGCTAAAAATAAAAATTAATTGTTTTTAAAAGATATTGTATTTTTGTTATTAATAGTTAATTTAAAAATTAAAATTTCTGGTTTATATGTATTTAGAACTTCAAGAACCTCGTTTTCTTTTCCTTTTTTGCAAAACACATAAACTGAGCGCCCTAATTGATTCATACTGGCGCCTATGATATCTAATTTATGTAAATCATTTAATAGTTCCCTAGTTCTATCTAAATGTAAAATATTCAATATTTCTGATTCTTCTACAAATTGAAATGAAACCTTAATAAAATTTCTATAATTTGGCTCTAATGTTAATTTATTCAAGGCAATCTTACCAGCCCGTTTTATTTTTGAACTCAAACTTGCATCTGATAAGATTGATTTTGTTTGTATCGTTCCAAAAGAACCACAAATCACTAAAAGATCATTAGGACTTTTTAGGCGCTCATAGGTGCAAGGATAACCTGGTTCTTTTAATATACATAGACCTCTTCCTAATTGACCACAGACGGTTCCTAATCCTGTTTTTTTTACAACTTCTGCAATATGGGCAATCTTTCCGTTTTCTGAATCGTCTAAGTTTAGATTAAATAGTTTGTTCAACCCAAAAATCGTTCCTAATGCACCTGAACCACTTGCACCATATCCGCATCCAACGGGTAAATCGAAAAAATGTTCTATCTTAACTTTAACGGGATCTTTTATCAATTTTTTAACGTAATCAAAGATAAAACATGTTGTTTCTGCTTTTTTATCAAACTTTTCTTCATTAATATAAATTGTACAACAACTTTCTTTTCCCTTCTCTAAGTTTTCAAATGATAAATCTGTTCTTCCTTTCCCACTTACGTTAAATCCGGCTCCTCGAGAACCAATTTGTTCAGGATTGTTAATTTTATTGCCATTTTTTTTATCTACAATCTCAAAAAAGCCAGAAATACGATGTGGAACTTCAACTGTAATTTTATTTGTCGTATTAGCCATATTCCTTGAATAATCAAATTTATCAATTCAATTATATATATATTATTAAAAAAGAAAAATCAATTATATTTTATTATGAATAAGAATATTGTAATAAAGATTGGGGGTTCTCTTTTATTTTCTGAAGGGAAAACGATAAATTCTAAAAAAATTACTGAATTTTGCAATGTAGTTAAAAACAAGAAAGAATACGATTCCATTGTTATTGTATGTGGAGGAGGAATAATAGCAAGGGAATACATTGATGTTATAAGAGATTTTACTCAGAATGAGGCTTTATGTGATTTGATTGGAATTGATATTTCGCGAATAAATTCTCGATTAATTATTTCCAATTTAAAAGAATTTGCTTACCCCCAAGTACCAAAATCAATTGAGGAGTTATCAATTGCTATTCTAACTCATAAAATTGTAGTAATGGGTGGTTTACAACCGGGCCAATCGACAACTTCCGTAGCTATCGAAGTTGCAGAATATATAAATGCAAACATCTTAATAATCCTCACAGATGTAGAAGGTATATTTGATAAAGATCCAAAACTCTTTAAAGATGCAAAATTGATAAAAAAACTTTCTTATAATAAATTACGAGATATAATTTTACATTCATCAGGAGATAAGCAAGCAGCTGCGGGAGAGTATAGGATTTTTGATGCTGTTTCTTTACAAATATTAAAAAGAAGTAAAATTACAATAATGGTAATTTCAGGAAAAAAGTTAATTCAATTTAAAAATTTTTGGGATAATGAAAAAGAGATTATTGGTACTACTATATCAAACTAAGATTTTTTTATAATAAATTATTTTAATTTGCAACATTTTACTAACATAGTTCTAAACAGTTAATATGTAGATGAAATAAAAATGTCTCAAGCTTCATGGAAAGACCAAATTAAAAAGAAATGGGGGCCACATAGTCATTGTCCAATATGCGGAAAGGCAATGCCAACGGATAAGCAGTTTTGCAGTCAAACTTGTCGAGATAATTATCATAACATTAATAAAAAGAAAAAGAAAAAAGGAAAGGTTCAAATGATTTTTATGTTCGGGATGATGGCGGTTCTTTTTGTATTTATGTTCGTTTTTGGAGGAATATAATACGAATATCACCTCATCTTCAAAAAATTACTAAATTATACTTATCATTACAAAATATATAAGAGATAATAAAGAATTAAAATAAAGCAGAGATAACCAAGCCAGGTCAAAGCAAGAATTATTTCTAAATAAGGAATAATAAAGCGGCAACCGGTGATGGACATTTTCAAAAACCATAATCTTTTGCGTTTTTGAACCACACTCAAGATCCATTGACATAGGTCTACAGGGGTTCAAATCCCCTTCTCTGCATTTTTTCTCTTCAAAATAGGTCTCATTTCAACCTCTTTAATTATTTATCAGTACTATTAGAGATCTCATTTAACGCTTCATTTAAGAATAAGATCAGCGCTTTTGCGATCTCGCTTTCGTTTTCTACTGATTTCAAAAACAGTAATAATAATACTGGGGCATTAAGATAAGAAGTTGTCTTTTCAACAATAATTTTACTTAATAATTTTCTTTGGACTCCGAATAACAGATGTGTAACTGATGACGCTTTCATTCCTTCAATTGTAGGGGGACTTCCTAAAGTTACATTTCCGATACCTCTGTTTTCTTGATCAGAGATAAGCAAGAGATAACTTTTTTGCAATTTAAAGAGCGATAAATAAATCTTAATCTTATCAATCTCTTTAGTTTTTTCGATTATGGGTTTCATTTCTTATAAATACTATTAAATCTTTAATAAATTTGCGTTTTATAGACCTTCAATTTTTGTTTCTTTAATGGCTTCTTCTACTTCATAATTTTTGTGAACAACTAGATAAAGCGCTTTCACAACTTTTGTAGGATTATCCGCTTGAAATACATTTCTTCCATAGGCAACTCCAGCTCCTCCAACATCTATGGATTGCTTAGTTATTTCCAAGAGTTCTTTAACCCCCGCCTTAACTCCTCCCGCGATAATTACTGGTGCCATACACCCCTCAACTACTTCACTAAAGGAATCAGGGTCTCCCGTCCAATTAGTTTTCACAATATCTGCCCCTAGTTCAGCAGCGACTCTTACTGCTATTTTAACGACCTCAACATCGTTTTCGTTTTCGATATTCTCCCCTCTAGGATACATCATAGCCAAAAGGGGCATTCCAAACTCTCGGCATTCACGTGAAACTACTCCTAGAATTTCTAACATTTCTGGATCTGCCTTTGTTCCAATATTAATATGCAAAGATACACCATCGGCTCCTAATTTTACTGCGTCTAAAACATTATTTACTAAAACTTTATAATTTGACTTGGGACTTAGAGAGGTTGAACCAGATAAATGTAAAATTAAGCCAATATCTGGACCATATCTTCTATGGGCGTATAATGGAATCCCTATATGCCCTAAAACGGCATTTGCGCCCCCTAAAGCTATTTTGTTTACCATTTCCCCTAAACTACTTTTAATTCCTTTAATAGGGCCTACAGTTAATCCATGGTCCATAGGAACTATGATCGTCTTATTTGTTTCCCTATTAAAAATTCGTTCTAATCTAATTCTTTTCCCTATATAACCCGAAATCGATTATTCACCAATTTAACAATGAATTTATAATTTAATTTAAATTAAGAATTATATTATATAGTTTACAGCATTTTTTTAATTCTATTAAATTATATAAATCTTTGATTTTTAATGTATAGGTCTAAAGACAATTCTACTATTAAAAAGAATAATGTGCTAACACGATGTTATAATTGCGATAGTGAATTAATTAACCCAAATCAAAAATATTGTGAAAATTGCAATGCAATTCTTAATCCTAACGATTTGAAGTGGAGAAATAGTTTTATTGCTTTTATCTGTCTATTATGTTTAATTCCCTTAATTATCGTAGTCGGTATTAATTTAATGTGAATATAATTACTAAGGAGAAAAAACAACATCTGAGATACGTTGCCGACGTATATCAAAATCATGATCAACATAAAGAGTGATACAATGTTGATCTTTGTTTTGAGGGTTTTTGTGAATATAACTTATAGGAACAACAGGTAGCTTTGATTTTGATATAAAATTCTTTGGAATTGGCACGGGGATTATTTCTTTACACCGCTCACAATTAACTAAAACTACTTTTATTTTTTCAGATTCAAGCTTTTTCATTTTAATAAGCAAGTCAGTAGAAAGACCCAGAGAATTAACTGTTAACTTTTTTGGTGCTTCAGGAACTAAGGGAATATCCATTTCTAAATCCTCATCTGTTCTATACACTGATTTTCCTTTTTCAAACTTTTTTTTTGGTTGTTTAACCACTTTTCTTCGCTCGTTACTATTTTAAGAATTTAGATTTTTGGAAGGTAATTTATTGGAGAGAGGTATTTGTCATTACTTTTTGAAGATTTTTGATTGTTATTGTTTTTTTTTGAGAAATTTCTAATAATATGACTATAATTAAAAGTCAAATTATACTCCAAATATTTGCCTTAACTCGTTATATACTTTTGAAAGTTCGGATATGATATGGGCGTTATTTTGTTGAAGATAATAATTAATATATCCTGAAAGCCCCTCGCCATCTTTAATCCATTCTAAGAAAGACTGAATTTCCCCTTTTAATTGAGGATCTATATTTTTTCCTGCAACAGGCGCAGGGGTTACACTGCTTCCACTAAATTGTGCGTTACTATTCACATAAGCTTTTTTTGTACTTAACTCTGAAACTGCTCTTGCTGTATCCATCGTTGCCCCCATAGGTTCACCATCGGGTTCAAGGTATATTATTACTTTGTGTTCTTCATCTTTTGCTCCAATTATGTGTCCTTCGCCCCGAATTGAAGTAGCCACCATCCTTTCTGATGTACATTGAAGCACAGAATATTTCACACCCGAAATCATGACAAACGGAGCGTTTAAGCTGCTCCAACTTGAACTAACTTTACCAATATCAGGGCTAATGTCCCAGTTATCTGTTGAGTAAACAATGTTATTTCTTCCTTGAATTACAGCAGCAGCAATAATACTGGGATCTTTTTGCAATAAATTATAAATTACAGTTGCAGGATCAGTTGGCATTTTTTCCTCAATTTTTTAGATTTATATATCCTAGTGAAGAATTAATAATAATATATTAGTATAAATATAATTATAAAATTTTTATTAAAATGTTATGGGTTTGTATTTTATTTTTTTGATGCCCTTATATTAATTCTTCCAAACATAGGTTTTTCTTGAAATTTATTCTTTTCAGATTTTAATTTATTCATATCGTTTTTAAATATTATTTTATTTTGAAAAAATAATTTATGTTTGGAATCATTTTTTTTTAGTTCATTTAGATGATCTTTTAAATATATTTCTTTCCTAAACAATTTCCCACACACTGGGCAACTGAAATATGGATCTTCCAAAAGACCTTTAGGTGCTTTAACAACAACTGGAAAAATTTTTCTTTTATGTGATATTCCATTAAGATTCCGACAATAATGTCTTCGCAATTTTCCATAAGGTGGATACTCAAAAAAAATTTTGCTTCCATGAGTGCATTCCCAAAATAGCACATCTGCACCACATTTTCTGCAAGATGTCTTAAAAGATCGAAGATAACAATGTTTACCGTGACTTTTATAAAAATGTCGCATTATATAATCAGAAAAATATAACTTATTAAAATTTTTCGGTGAAATGTTAAAACTAAATTTTTAAAATGTGATTTTTATTAACTGATAAATCCTAAAAACGCAAACATTTAAATGTATGACTTTAATTATAGAAATTAAGGAATTGAAAAATATACGTGGGTATAAGTAATTGGATCTTTCAATGCTTCAAAATAATTTAAATTTATGCCCAGAATGTGGGAATACAAATCTGATTTCTGATAGCACCCGTGGTGAGATAATTTGCAATTTATGTGGTTTAGTTTTAAGCCAAAAAATCATTGATTCTGGTCCTGAATGGAGAGCTTTTTCTTCAGAAGAAGCCAATAAAAAAGTTAGAGTAGGAGCGCCAACAACTTTGACAATTCATGATAAAGGATTAAGTACTATGATTGGGTGGAAAAATAAAGACGCGTTCGGTAAATGTATCAGCCCAAAAATGAAAGCTGAAGTATATCGTTTAAGAAAATGGCATGTAAGAACGAGGACAAATAAATCAATAGATCGGAATTTAGCTTATGCTATGAACGAATTAGATCGCTTTTCTTCTCAATTGAATCTGTCCAAAGCTTTAAAAGAATCGGCTGCTCATATATACAGAAAAATGGCTCATAAAAATCTAATAAGAGGAAGATCTATTGAGGCAATGTTGATTGCTTCTATCTATCTATCATGCAGGTTGAATAATATTCCGAAAACTTTGGATGATTTTATCGAATTTGCCCTAGTTGATAAAAAAAAAATTGCTCGTTGTTATAGGTTAATTCTAATTGAATTAAAAATAAATATTCAAGTTTCCTCTCCAATTAATTTTATCCCTAGATTCTGCGCTGAATTAAAACTTTCAGGAAGAACTCAGAATCGAGCAGCAGAGTTATTAAAATTAGCAAAAAAATACCATATTACTGCTGGAAAAGCACCCACAGGCCTAGCGGGTGCTGCTTTATATGTAGCGGCGATACAAGAGGGAGAACGCCGGACTCAAAGAGAGATCTCATTAGCAGCAGGTGTAACTGAAGCTACTATACGGAACAGATATAAAGAACTTGTTAATCATATGAGATTTGAATTAAAACCATAGATTGCATTTAAAAAAATCTTACTTTCAAACGAATAAAGTTTTATATCACTTTAATTCTTTTTATAACATCAGGGCGTTTTTTGTATAGGATGCGAAATCCACAGTGAGAACATTTTATTCCAGGAAGAGCGTTTAATTCTTTTTTAGAGACTTCTTTCCCACAACTTTTTCTTGCGCAAACATACTTCATATTTATTAAAAATGAATTATTGTTAAAAAATTTTTCGCAAATAATTAAAGTTGTTAGTAGAATTCCTAATAACATCAATAATGAAAAAAAAATAAATAATTTTAGATGTATAATGACTTTTTCTTATCGTCCATATCAACAAATTGAAATGTACCGAGATCTTTTTCCAATTGGTCTTTTTTACTTTGAAGACTTTTTGTAATATCTTCTATATTATCAAGGGAATATTTCTTTTTAATTGGTAACATAAAAGATTTCTTAAGCATTTCTAAGAGTGTTATTGAAGCTTTTAAATCGGTGATATCCTCATTAAGCATCGCAATATTATCCGTTTCTGCCAAAAGAACAATCCCGTCTATATCAAATCTCGCTTTTGCCAAAGTTGGGATTAACCCATTAGCACCAATAATAACCCCTTTTTGGATCTTTTCACAGTTATTTTTTGATAAAAAATTATCTAACAGTTCTCGGTTAGTTGAACTTGCAAATATTTTTGGAATTTTTGAATCAATCTTGCGACTATTTACGGGATACGCCCCCAAAGCAATTATCAACTTAATTTTACATTGATATATTATCTCTGTAAGAAAATTTGAAATTCTATATATGCCTTTAGGTGTTAAACTTTGCGCATCTGCTGTAATTAAAATAATATCTCTTTGATAACTTGGATCTTTCCAAAAAAGAATTTCTGCTTTAGGTGCTGATAATAGACTATCATCAACGATAGCTCCAGCGGGGTAATCATCAAATATAAAATCCATAAAATTTTGGGCATTTAATTGTCCAATTAAGGAATCTATAGCGAACTTTCCGACATCAGCGATACCTGGCATTCCTAAAATACAAATAGGGTCCTTAAATTCTTCTTCTTTAATATCATTATGTTTAATTATCCTTATCCCAGACTCAGTCAATTTTTTTACCTTAAGTATTGTTTATACGATATAATTAGAATCTTTTTTATGCCTTTAAATCAATGTGTTATCCTAATAGACTCATGATTTACTGTTAAAGTAATACTTTAATATTATCACATAAATTTATTATTTAAGGTATCTATAAATATAATGAGGATTTCATATCAATATCATCTGAAAAAGGTAATTTTTTGGAATTGACTGAGCTAAAATATGCATGTCTAAAATGCGGAACGTGTTGCTCTCTCAGATTTTCTAACGCAGATTATATAAAAAGAATACCAATATATCCCGAAGAGGTTGATAGATTAATAGAAATTGCCAAAAGGAGACAAATTCCTCTGAAGGTAAAAGAAGATCTTGTTTTTCCAGATATTTTAAATAAAAAAATGCTTGTGTTAACATATCGTTTTATAGCAAATGAAAACAATCATTGTGTTTTTTATGATCCTAAGATAGGATGTACTATCCATGAAATTAAACCTTTTGCGTGTCAAGCATATCCATTAACATTAAAACAGATCGATGCTTTTAATTTAGAAATCACAATTGACTCAACTTGCAATTGGGTAGAAGAACATCATAATGAATTGAAAAATATAGACATTAATAAGATTAAAATAATTTTCAGGGAAGGCTTTAAAAACGCAGAAGCTTTTCTTAGGAAAAATAAAAAGTTGCAATTACATCTAAGAAGAATGGAAGCTGAAAATAAAATAAAGATTGCTCGTCAAATTTCATTAGAAGATTTTAATAAATATTTAAAAGAATGGGAAAGGGAAGAAATAACTACAAATTAAAATTTGAAGTGAACGATGAGAAAATTTATATCTTTACTTTCAGGTGGTTTAGACAGCTCAATCGCAGCATATTTAATGATAAAAAGGGGTTATATTCCGGTGTTTCTCTCATTTTTAACCTCAGACGATGCAAATCATTCTATGAAAAATAAAGTAATAGAGCTTGTCAAATTATTATCAAGGTACACAGATAACGAATTAAAAATCTATATTATTAAACACGATAACAATTTGGAAGTTTTTAAACAATTTTGTGATAGAAAATTAACTTGTGTTTTATGCAAGCGATTAATGCTTCGAACAGCAAAACAGTTAGGACGTTTAGAAAATACAAAAATAATTGTTACAGGAGATATTTTGGGAGAACAAGCGAGTCAAACTTTAGATAATTTATATTCATATAATAATATAATTCAAGATTTTATAGTGTTAAGACCGCTAATAGGATGTGATAAACAAGAAGTAATAAATATAAATAAAAAAATTGGGTCTTATGAAGTATCTTCTGTCCCATCAGCGGGGTGTAAATTTAATCCACAATACCCTGAAACTCACGCGAAACCTCATGAAATACAGCTTTCAGAATCAAAAATCAATATTTTCGATTTAGTTGAAAATTCAATAGAAAATGCAGAAATATTAAAATTTTGATTCCAAATTATTAATTAAATCTTTAAATTCTTTATCTTTTAACTCAACTTTCTTATATTTATTTAATGCTTCACATATTACTTGAGTTATAAGATGTTTACAAAATCCTATGGATTGATTTATTACAACCTCCTTATAAAAATTTAGGCATGAACAATATAATTTAGGATATATTAAATATTCGCGATTCTCTCCTAAAGCGAGCCAAATAACTCTATTCGAAGGTTTATAAGTATATTTTGTTATGCCTTTTTTTATAACATCTAAAACCTTATCTGCCTTATTAGGAAAAATCGTATCAATGAAATTTATTAACTCATCATCGATTACGCCTTTCTTTTTTGCAATTGAATAAACATCAAATAATAAATCTTTAGACATTTAGTTATCATATAATTATTATAATTGATAAATAAAAAGGATATTAAGTTTGAACAAGATTTTATATCTCCCAACAAGATATTTCCCCGCAATCTCGGGGGCAGAGTTTTATATCCAAACAATGGCAGAGATATTAAATTCGAAACACAATTACCAAGTTGATATCTATACCTCCACCGCAATTGACTTCAAAGCCCTAAGGCAATCTAATGGTAGAACAATAAATATTGGGGATAAACATTATGATGATGTAAATAATTTAAAAATTACGCGTTTTCCTATAAAATATAATCTTTTATTAGAAGAAAAAATAAAAATAATTAAAAATCTCCCATCCTACAATCTTTTGAAACTATCTGATGATTGTTTGATTGATTTTTTAAAAAATGGTCCTTATTTAGGAGATATAATTGAAAAAATAGCACATTCAACTGAATTTTCCTTTGATTTAATTCATACAACCTTCTTTCCATACTTTAATCTTATAATAAGTCTAATACTTGGAAAATTTATCAATAAACCTACTGTTTGTACGCCTTTTTTTCATTTCTCTAATCCTAGATATCTCAATAAAAACCTTTTTGAAGCTTTAAAAAAATTTGATCAAATCATTGCGTGTACGAATCTTGAAAAAAAAGTAATGGTAGAAAAGTTTAACCTACCCGAAGATAAAATTAAAGTTATTTCGATGGGAGTAGACTACAAAAAGTTTGATCTCTCTTCTGGTCGAAGTAACAACAAATTTAAATTTAAACAAAAGTACTTCAAGCCAAAAGAAAAGAAATATAAAATGATCTTATTTTGTGGATATAAAAATTACGAGAAAGGAGCGATTTCTATTTTACGAGCAATTCCCTACATTGTTAAAAAATATAAAAAAGTATATTTTGTTTTTATTGGACCTTCCACTATTGCGTTTAATCTAGAGCTCTCAAAAATTAAAAAAACGATAACTCGACGAGTTATTAATTTAACTCCAGATAATTTAAAAGGCTACTACGATAAAAAAAAAATAGCCGCTTTTAACGAAACAGATATATTTTTAATGCCAAGCAAAAGCGATGCGTTTGGTATTGCATATTTAGAGGCCTGGGCTTCTGGCAAACCGGTTATAGGGGCAAACATAGGGGCAACTCCAGAAGTCATTAGGAATAACATTGATGGTTTATTAGTTGAATATGATAATTATTTAGACATAGCTAATAAAGTTATAACGCTACTTAAAAGGAAGAACTTCAGTAAAAAATTAGGATCAGAAGGTAAAATTAGAGTTCGCCAAAATTTTTCATGGGATATAGTAGCTAGAAAAACTCATGAAACTTACCAAGAATTAATTTCAAAAAAAGTGGATTAAATTGAAGAAAATATCTGGAAACCCCTATTTAAATAAAAAAGAGGGA
Source organism: Promethearchaeota archaeon (assembly GCA_030606095.1). Lineage (GTDB taxonomy): Archaea > Asgardarchaeota > Lokiarchaeia > Sigyniarchaeales > SOKP01 > SOKP01. Next base: position 19,948 of record JAUWHC010000001.1, read on the forward strand.
AATGTATTAATTGATACGATTCTACTCAACGACGTTTTAAGAAATTCAACAACTCCATTGATGATTTTTTTAGAAAATAGAGTTAGAGATAATATTAACTCCTTTTGTAGAGTATTTAAATCAGTTTTTAAAAATTTTCAATGTTTTTATTCATTTAAAGCCAATTTTCTCCCAGAAATTTGTAAAATTATTCAATCGGAAGGTATAGGTGCTGAATTAATCGGATTACCTGAATTAAATTTAGCGCTAAAATTGCAATTTCCCCCAAACAAAATTATTGTAGGAGGACCTTATTTACCACACGATCTCATCGAAAAATGCATACAAGAGAATGTAAAAGAAATTATCGTCTATAACTTAAACGATTTAATTCAAATTAACTCGATTGCTAAAAGAAATCAAAAAATTCAAAATATATGCATTAGAATTAATTCTCAAAAATATGGGAGTAAATTAGGAATCGTATTAGACAAATCTAAATTAACAAAATTAGCAAATTTAGTAAAAGAATGTAAAAACATCAAATTAACAACGATTTTATCTCATTTTTCTACTCAAATGAATAATTTTGGACAATTTAAAAAAAACATAGAATCTCTCATAGAAAATATTAAAATTTTATCAGATACAGGGATTAATGTAGAAAATATTAATTTAGGAGGCGGTTTTCCAGAAGCCATTATAATGCCAGAAACTCAATTAAGAGAAATAGCGAAAAATATAAACTCAACCTTAGGTAACTCTGAGTTTAATTTTAAAAATATCTATTTTGAACCAGGACGCTATTTTATTGGAGATGCTGGTATATTTCTTGCGAAAATTATTAAGGTATCTGAAGATAGATGGATTTTTTTAAATATAGGAAATCATATTTGTCCCAAATTCGCAAAGTGCTCTTTAAGATTTTACAATGCGTCAAAAATCAACGAACCACATAAATTTAAAACTTCAATAGCTGGAATTGTGCCTACTGATCAAGATGTATTAGCGAAAAATTATTTTTTTACTAAATCTTTAAAAGAAAATGATATTGTAATGGTTACGAATGTCGGAGCGTATACTCTGACTTTTTCTAATCGGTTTCCATATACTCTCCCTAAAATAATTCTTGTTAAGAATAGAACTATTATCGAAATTTTTGATCCTTTGAAAAATTATGATTTTTCCTTAACCTAATATTTTAAAATTGTTCTTTTTGTAATTTGCAAATAATATGAGGATATTATATTAATTCTAAAATTTCATTTATATTATTTCTATAACACATACAAAACAATCTGGTGTTTTTTAATGGAATCTCTAATAAGAAATGCTCGAAAGAGAGAAGTAATCAGACCAACTCGTGAAAATTTTGGTTACGCTAATATTAAAATTGTTGGATGTGGAGGGGCTGGAAACAACACCATTAATAGGTTAATGAAAATAGGAATAAAAGGAGCAAAATGCGTAGCGGTAAATACAGATCTCCAACATTTAGAAAGCGTTGAGTCCCACATAAAACTGTTAATTGGTAAAGATTTAACGCGAGGTTTAGGTGCAGGTGGCAATCCAGACATTGGTAGAGCAGCAGCAGAAGAATCACGTGAAGATTTAACAAAGATACTAAGAGAAGCTAATTTAGTCTTTATTACCTGTGGAGAAGGTGGGGGGACTGGGACTGGAAGCGCACCTATAGTAGCTGAAATAGCTAAACTTGAAGGAGCAATAGTTGTAGGCGTCGTCACATTACCATTTGATACTGAAATAGGACGAATAGAAAAAGCTCAAATGGGACTTAATGAACTAAAGAAGTACGCGGATACACTAGTGGTAATCGATAATAATAGCCTTTTAGACATTGCTCCAGATTTACCGATCATAGAGGCGTTTAGCGTCGCCGATGAAGTTTTAGCAACTATGGTAAAGGGAATAACTGAAACAATTTCATTACCTTCACTAATTAATTTAGACTTTGCTGATGTTAGGACCATTTTAAGTACGGGAGGCGTAGCAATTGTAGGAGTGGGTGAGTCTGGTAATAAAGGTAACCGTGTAGAAGAGGCCATTGAAGACGCACTCAACTCACCATTACTAGATGTATCTATTGACGGCGCAAAGGGTGCTTTAATTCATATTTGTGGCGGAAACGATATGACTCTCGCAGAAGCAAATTCTGTAGCAAAGAAAATTTCTGAAAAAATGGATGTGAACAATGCGATGGTAATCTGGGGTGCCCGGGTAAACGATGAGTTCGACGGATATTTAAGAGTTATGCTCCTTATAACTGGAATTAAATCGCCACAGATTTTTGGACAAGATATATCACCCGTTCAATCATTTAATAACAAAAATATATCTAATAAAAAAATTGGTTTATCCAATGATATTTTTAACATCGGTGAACTTGCTTTTGATTAATGTAATTTTTATTACTCCTTTTTAAATTTATTTCTTTAATTAATTATATGGACCCAAAATATTGCTCTAAAACCCAAAAAGAAGTAAGTACAGTTTTAAAAAGTCTATTTGAATGGCAAAATCTATTTTCTATCAAGGTAAAATATTTTTATGAAGGATGGGCTGTATATCTAAGAGAAATGAGCATGTATCCTCGATGTATAGTGATTTTCAAACATTACTCTAAGGAAAGTTTTTCGATTAAAAGTTTTGAGATCAATTTTGATAAAAATAAAAGTGAATCTTATAAGGAGCTTTATGTTAATGAAAGTATTTACTCTATTTCTAATCTATTAAGTGAAACAAAGCAAATTATATATGGAAAAGATATTTTAGGAAATATCAAGAAATTGTTGTAGTAAGGTTCATAACTATTTCAATTCAATGTGAAACAAACATCCAAATATAAAAAAAGCTAAAAACGCTAATTAGAATTGAGGCTTATATAATTTTTTAAATTCTTCCTTCTTTTTATCGTTGTATTTATGTTCTAAAAACTTTAGTACCGTGTGATGAGGCATCCCACCCAATATCATACTTACTGCTTTTCTTGCGATTTGTAAATTATCATAATCGGAAATGATTGAGACTGTTTTTCCATAGACAGATACGTAGCTCTCGGCAAATCTTTCGATTGCTTTTCTCATTTCACCATTCCTACCAATAATTCTCCCCTTTAATCTTTTTATTTTCTTCTCAGATTTTCCTAATATTTTATACAAATTAAAAACTTCTATGTCAAAAGTTTCGTCTAGAAGCTTCATAGCTTTAATAGGGTTAAATCCTCTGTTTATAGCATTAATTATTTTTTGAGCAATAAAGATATTAAGGGGATTATAATTTGGGTGCTCTATAACAGGCCTCACTTCGCAATCTCCAGACTCACTGTCCAAATTAATCTTAACTCCCAATGACTCTTCAATTTCTCGTTTAGTTTCACCGTTTTTTCCAATTGTTACCGCAATTCTATTTTTTCCTATTTTCATAATTCTAATTTAACTTTAGTACCTTCAATAATGAAAGTTTATTTTTTTATTTATCTAAATTTATAACTTCGTAATAAAAATCCTCTGGATTAGGAATTTCAACTCCGATTTTTTCAAAATAATTAAAAACATTCTTAATATCTCTCACTAAATAAACTTCTGCTTTTGGATGAAATGTAGTGACTGCTTGTGAGATGTCAATTACAATTGGTTTTTGATTATGATATAAAATATTAAATTCGGATAAATCACCATGAACTAAGTTTGCATTTTGATATAAGTTTTTAATAAAACCAAGAATTTCATTTAATAGTTTAATAGGTTCCTTTGGAAATTTTATATCTTTAAGTTTTGGTGCAGGAATTGATCCAAAACCAATATATTCCATAATTAAAATATTATTTTTTACATAGATTGGCTCAGGTACGCTCAAACCTGCTTTATAAGCCCTTTTAAGATTTTTAAACTCTTTACTTGCCCATAAAAATATAATTTTTGATATGTTATGTGGTATTTTTTTAAATCTAGGATCTCCTATAATATAATTTCTCATCCATCTTGACGTATTACTATCAATCTTATAAATTTTTATCGCAACTTCGCGATTATCTTCACCGTAAGCAAGGTAAACATTTGCTTCCTTACCTGCAGAAATTATCCCTTCAATTCTGTTTAAACGGCCAATTTTTAATAATTTGTTTACTTGTAAATACATTCTTTCATCAAAAACAGAATCTACAGTGGCTCTTTTTTTAGTTTGATCAATTTTTTTAATTCTTATCGAATCAATCTTCTTTTTTTCTAAATCATCTAATCTTGTATTAAATTTTTTATTTAAAACATCATTTGAAACTTCTCTTTCAAGTTCTTCCTCATCTTTATCAATAAAATCATTGTTTTTTTCCTCCACTTAATCCCCCTCCATAATCCTTTTAAATGCTTTTTTATCATCAAAAAAAGAAAAGTTTTTTATAAGTTTAATATGGTTTTCATCTCTTAATAAAACCCTATTTTTGGTAATATTCTCCACAAAATATTTGGATTTGTTTATTAAAATATAGTCATTTTTTTTAATTGGTAAAAATTTTATAAGTGTTTTTAATCTATAGAGATTTCTTCCCTTTTGAGTATCTCTCCCTACTAGCTTTTTTGTTCTTTTTAAAATAAAATTATATTTTGACTTTAAACGTGAAACGATGTGTTTCATTAACTCATTTGTACTTAAATACAAATCCACACCAAGTTTTTGATCTTCCATTTTTGAAATATATTGTTTATCGTCTTTTTTAAAGATATTTTCTACAAAATAAAGGATATCATCCAAAACTTTATTAATAATATCAAATTGATTCTCATTTTTTACCCGTAATTGAATAATTGATAAAAAATACATCCCCCCTCTTAAATTAGAACAATTTTTACATAATTCGTAATTTATTTTGACTTTTATCGTTTGTTGATGAGTAATTTTATGATCTTCCCTCAAAGTTCCTGTAATTGTAAGATCAAAAGAAGATAACAAATCTTTTTGAGTAAACATTAATTCTTCAAATGAGAATGAAAAGGTGATTAAATCTTGTTTTAAATAAGATTTTAATAAAAATCGAGATATTACCTCTTCTATAATTGGAAATAATTCATTTTCAGCAGGTTCAATCCATTCTTCTTTTTTTGAATATTTCCTGCAATCGGTGCACATTTTAAAACTGATACTTTTTGGCAATTCGAATAATGGATTTTCTTTTAAAAAACAGTTAAGGCACATACCAAAATAAGGCGCGTTTTCTTCTAGAGCCGTTCCACATATTGCACAAAATCTATGAGGCATTAAAACATCATTTTTATTGCCATTGGAATATTATTTATTTTTTTAACTCCTTCTTTAGGAAGGATTTTATGGGCAATTACCTTATTGGTTATATTTTCACCCACTATATTAAAGTACGACACCTTTTTTAACAATTCTACTGCCTTATCTATGCTTAGAAGATCGCCCCCAAAAAAGTGTTCACTAATTTCGATTTTCAAATTTCCCTCAATAAAAATTTGGTTTAATAACAACTCATCGCAACATGCAACCGTATCGATACCATTTCGACGATGGATTTTAAGATATACTCTCATCTGGCAATCATTAAACTATCTTTATTTTTCTCTTATTTCTTCATGTGCTCCGCAAGCAGTGCATTTAAGAAATTTTTTTTTCCCTTCTCTTTGAATTTCTGTATCAGGCTTATTACAAATTTTGCATAATACATATGTTTTAGAATATAATTCAATTAACCGATTTAAAACTTGTTCTTTATAAACTCCTTTTAAAAAAAGATGTTGTCCCCTCATTTCTCCCATTGTACCTACTTTTTTTAAAAACTCTACAATGAAATGTTTTCGCTCGCGATTTAAAGTATTGATAATTTTATTAAAATTTATAATATAAGTATTCTTAGCTTCTATTCTTATCTGAACTTTTGGTATTTCAAATCTAGATAATTTCTTTACGTTATCGGGGATATTTTCATAACCCTTGTCTAATAATTCCTGATAATTGTTTATATCCATTTTAGTTTACCTTTTTTTTACTTCTTCTACTAAATGTAATAATCTTTCTAACAAAAATACTTTTTCGATTTTAAAAAATTATTTGAAAAGACAATTCAAAAAAAAAGCTTCTAGTTAGAATTGTTTTTAGTAACTTTGATATATATTTTCCTCTGTTGGATAAATTCTTGATTCCATCACTAAATCGTTAATATATGTCCTTAGCTTATTTTCGGGAATCTGCAACTTTGATTGTAATTCTTTAAGACTTATACCATTTCCGTCTTGAGAATATTCATATATTATCGAAAAAATCTTTTCTTTAAGTTTATCAACTTCTGAAGGCTGATCTTCTCCAAATATTTTGTCTATATCAATTCCATCTGAAATATTATCAAAAGAGAATTCTTCGTCCGTTTCAAAATCAACAGGAATCTCGTGGATATCTCCAGATTTAATTTTTTTTATTATTTCAGCGTCTCGTAATAAGATATAATTTGGATCTTTTACTTTTTTTATCAATTTGATATTACTAATTTGAACGGTATCGCCATAAAAACCTACTCTTCCTAAAATATCTACAATATCTCCTTGATTTAAATCGTTAAATTTATCTAAATCAACATCCCACTTGACAGCAGAAATTAAACCAGTTCCGTCATCCAGTTCGAATCTTAAATTGGTGCTTAATTCCCCTGTTGATGTATTGCTAACGAAATCCTCTCGATTAGTGATTGTCGCGACAAGACGAATTTTTCTGAGAGCTCCAAAGATCGTGAATAACGACTTTTCTTCAGCGTTATAATTCCCTTCTAAAAGATGTTTAACCCAACAACGAATTGCTGGAAAATATTCATAAGATTGAGTTCCACTCATAATTTAACTCATGTGAAATTTCTATTATACAATCGATTACTATATTAACAAATTTTATGAAATATAGGCGTGATTATTAATTGTTAAATATAATTAATTTTCTCTTTATTTTAATTCATTTTACATTTTTAAGGATTCTATCGTTTTAAGATAAAGAATAAAATAAAATAGCGGGGACTGGAATCTCAGATTGCTGTAAATCAAACAAAATCTTTTGAACCAGTGTTCTCAGGGTTATGAGCCCTGCGGCATAAACCAGGCTAGCCCACCCCGCTAAGGTTTTTTCCTTATGAGAATAACTCTTTTTTATAGATCATATAATTATTTTATCTTTTAATTTTTTATCATTTTTATGGAGATTATGGTGGTATTTTTTTAGTTTAAAATATATTAACTTACAATTATTTAAAATAAACACATCTCTTAAAAAAAATGGCGGATTCACATTCAAAAAGCTTTTTCGGGCAGAACACTGGGATGATTGTGAGTAGTCCCTCGAGCTCAGACCCATATATTTTTATACATTGCATTAAAAAAAAACCTGATGGAATTTGGGAAAAACCCTCTACCAATGAAGGTAAAATAATTAAAATTTCGTTAGAAGAGATCGTTATGATCTTGCGAGTATTGAATCGTCAAACTCTAAATTGGCAAAGTCATCATATTTACAAGGATAAGAAAACTTCGTTATCTTTTAGTTGGGAAGATGAAGATGCAAATATATTGTGGATTAATATTGGAATTTATTCTAAAATGCTTAATCTTGCTCAAACGGAAATCTTGAGGTTATTATTGATTCATGTACTTAATGAAAAAATAGTATATTCGACGGTACCAAAAAGAACTAACAACGAAAATAAGGTAATAAAACTCAAACAAGAGGAACTTTGTAATATGAATAAAATTGAAGAAATTAATAAAGAAGCTGATTGTTATAAAAATAACCTTTTTTCTGACATAGAAATTCGAGGAGATATCCTAAAAGACTTGAGTAATGTCGATGGAATAATATTGGGAGAAACAGAAAAGGCTATTTTAATTGAATTCGACAATAAGGAGGTGTGGGTGCCGAAATCTACTATTAATAATCAATATCTCCCTCGAAAGAACCTTTCTCAAAAATTCTTGATTAATAATTGGTTTTTAAAAAAACATAATTTAATTCCATAATTACTCATTTAAAGAAAATTGTCTTATTTAAGCAAAAAGAATAAACTTAATTTTTATTCTTAATTAACCTTGATATTCGATAAAATAGAGCTCAAAACACTTATATGACTTTACTGAATATTATTGTAGATTTCTTACTCAATCCTTGGTTTCTCATTTCCTTAACTTTTTGGATTATCGTAATCGTATTTGTGTTTTTATTAAGAAATAAAAAAGATGCATATAGTTTATTCTTTCCATTACTAGCGTTATTTAAAACTAAAAAGCTTAATAACCTTATCATAAACATTTCTAAAAGAAAACCAAAATTGTGGAGAATATTTTGGAATATTGGAATATTCGTGTCGTTTAGTTTTACAATTTTTGGCTTCTATTTCTTTTTTATAAATATTGTAAATTTAATATTTCAACCAAGTATTGAAAATGCTATTGTTCCACTCATCCCTGGAGTTACAATTGATCTACCCATTTTATTTTACTTATTTTTACCACTATTATTTATTATGACTACCCACGAATTTGCTCACGGAATTTCAGCTAGTATCGATGGAGTGGAAATTAAATCTACGGGTATACTTGGTGTCGGCTTCTTTTACCTGGTGGGATTTGGCGCATTTGTAGAAATTGATGAAAGAGAATTAAGATCGTCAAAATTCCATCGAAATACAAGATTTAGAATAGCGGCAGCAGGAACATATGTAAATGCCTTAACTGCTGGTTTAGCATTCTTGCTAATTCTTAGTTTTCCTACATTAATTTCTCCTTTTTACGTACAAGTCACACAGGTTTATACTGTATTAACACCACAAGATGGGGGGTTCAATAATGGGACTCTTGAAGCTGGAGATGCTATCATTGGTATTAAAAATTCAGGTGATCCAGATGCTAATTTTTTGAACCTTGATTTAAACCAAGGAATTAGTCTTACTTCAATATTAAGTAATAGTACTAGAATTAAATTTTCAATTGGAGATAATCTAACTTTTAAAACTTATAACCCTTTTAGTGAATCCTATTCTAAAAAAAATGTTACTTTAGGACCTCGTTACGATATAGGAATCCGTTATGAGTACACGGATGACGGTATGGGATTACGAATTACCTATAATTATTCCAGTAATACGGAAACAAACATATTAATTACAAAAGTAAATGGAACAGCAATAGATAAGTCCAACGGCGACACATTAGAAATTTTACTAACAGATTTTTCTTTAAAAGCCATAAACCTAACTTCAGAACTGGGGATTGATTACATCTTAGATATCGATATTGTAGGTGTCTTCGTGGGGGTTCAAAGTACATATTATTGGATGCATCTAAATGAATTTGCAAAACTTTTTACCGCTAACTGGCCAGATTTCTTGTTTAGAGAATTAATATGGCTTTTTATTATTGCATTTAGTATAACGTTATTCAACATGATGCCTTTACCGATATTTGATGGAGATAGATTCGTGAAAGAATTGGTAAATTGGATTTTTGGTGAAAATTACAAATCTAAAAAGAAGAAAAAAGATAGGCTAATTTATAAAGGAATTGATACAGAATGTAAATTAACCGAATATCGTGTAGAAAAAATAGAATATGTAAAAATATACTTAAAAGATAATCATAGAGAGGATCAAAATAGTGAAATAATCTTAGGAGAAGATAACTATGAACTAGTGGATAAAATAGGCGATGGATATAAAGATACTGTATCAGTAAATTTGCCAGAAAATACTAAACTTAAAGAAAATTCTATTTTCGAAATCTCTTACGAGTATTCCTATGACGACAAAAAAAGAATTAAAAATATTGTACTGAATACAATCAGAGTTAGCGCATTAATTCTTATAGGTGGTAATTTCCTATTATCTTTTCTAAAATTTGGATTTGATCTTTTTTGGATTTAATAAATTAGTTGATGTGATCTTCATAAGCAATCATGAAAATAGTTATAATGTGCTTATGAAAATAAGTACATGTGATTATTGTAATAAAAATGCATTAGTAATCCACAGAAAATATTCTGGTGAGCTAATTTGTCCTGAATGCTTCACAAAAAGAATAGAGAAAAACATTTATAAGACAATATCCAAATACAAGATGCTAAAACCTCGAGATAAAATTGTTGTAGGACTTTCTGGTGGAAAGGATTCTATAGCATTACTATATAATCTTAAAAAAATTCAAGAAATTTTTTTTCACTCTCAACCTATTATCGCTATAACCGTTGACGAAGGTATCAAAGATTATAGGAACAAAAGCATAAAGAATGCCAATAAATTCTGTAAAAAATATGGAATTGAGCATAAGATTGTTTCATTTAAAGAAAAAACAGGAAAGACTTTAGATGAGATTATTGAATTAAAAAGCAAATCTATAGATTATAAATACGCCTGCAATTATTGTGCAACATTTAGGAGAAGATTGTTAAATGAAATAGCAAAAGAATTAGGCGCTGATGTTCTTGCGATGGGGCATAACCTAACAGATATCGCAGAAACATACCTTATGAACGTTTTGTTTAAAAGATTTCAAACAATCTCTAATCAATATCTCTTTAAAAAGGAGAGTAAAGAAATTAGCAAGTATTTCGTAAGAAAAATTACTCCTTTGATGAGAATTCCTGAAGAAGAAATCTTTCTTTATTCAAACTTGAAAAAATTTGACTATTATCCCTCGCATTGCCCCTACAGAGAGAAAGATCCAATTCTAAGGAAAAGAGTTTTAGATTTTATTTTGGAATGTAAAAAATTTAGTCCAGAAATAGAATTCAATTTACTCAATGGCTTTTTAGAAATGTCTGAAATATTTTATTACCATTATAAAGCAAAATCGTATAATTCTTGTGAAGAATGCGGATATCCATGTGGAAATACAAATCTATGTTTGTATTGCAAATATTTAAAAGAATTTAATAGATAAATTTATTTGATAAGATATTCGCTAAATTCCTTTAATCTATCATATTCTCTAATTTCTTCTCGAAAAAGAGGAACTTCAATCAGATGTTTTCCCAACTTTTCTTTAAAAATTTTATAAATGTTTAATAAATTACGGTGTTGCATGTTCCGTCGAGCTTTGCAAAAATCACATAATTCTTCTTCAGCTTGATATAATTGATTGATTATAATGTTTGAAACAGGAATTTTATATTTATACAATTCGGTTAAAAGGCGATCTGTTTCTGAAATAGCCATCTCTTCCGGTATCATCACAACAACAAAAGAATTTTTCAAAGGATTCGTGAGATCCTCTCGCGCATTAATGATAGAGTTTTTTAACCTTTCTAAAACTTCTAAAGAGTTATCTTTTTTTCTTTCATTACTAGAAAATAAACTTTTCATTAGACCTATCATACTTCCAAGTTTTAATCTCATTTTCAATAGTTTACCTATCCACCCAGATAGCGTTTCTGGAAGGCTTAAAAACCTAAGAGTATGCCCTGTTGGGGCAGTATCAAATATTACTAAATCATAGTCGTGTTCTGTCTCTATAATTTCTAATACTTTTAATAATGCGAAAGCTTCATCTATACCTGGTGGATTCATTGAAGTCAAATCTTGCAAATCCTCCATCATTGGAACACCTTCAATTAAGCCGGGCATATTCATCCCTTCCATGGGATTTACACTCGTTAAACCTTTATATTCTGCCAAGTTTTTTTTTGGATCGATTTCTAAGGCAGTCAATTTATTAATTCCCGGTATAGGTGTCGGCTCACCGGGAGGAAGTTTGATCCCTAAACTATCTCCTAGTGAATGTGCTGGATCTGTACTAATAATTAAGGTATTTCTACCATGTTCTGCTGCCCAGATTGCTGAACTTGAGGCACAAGTTGTTTTACCTACGCCTCCTTTACCACCAAACATGATTATTTTTAAATTTAATAACATTTCTTTTAATTCCATAATAATCAACACCTTTTTTTGAATTTAGAGTTATGTGATTTATACTAATAAGTAAGTTTGAAACGAAGAATTGCAACAATTCCTCCGAAAGTACTATATAACATTTCTCCCTCTTCTGTGTCTGGAGAAATAAGTATCACATCAGTGTTCATAGTTTCTGCTATGGAACCCAGCTCTTCAATTATAGAAACTGTGTTTACAAGGTTGTATGTGTTTGAACTACATTTTGGACAATTTTCTTCTTGGATGGATAATTCTACTTTGTTTAATTCTAACTCCCTTGCAATACGAGATTCTTTATAGCCACAATTCAAACATTCAATATTCAATTGATAAATATCTAATTTTTCAGAAAGAATTAATTTTTTCACAGCACCCATATTTAAAGCTTTTTCTACTTCTTTAAGACCGTAAGCAGCTAAACCCGATTCATTTGATATCTCCTTTAAAAATCCTTGGACAACTTCTTTTTCCCGAATGAATTTTACGTTTGATATTTTCTTTTTAATCTTTTCAATCAAAGCGCGGATTCCCTCAGATCCTCCATAACCAAGGTCTACAACGTCTAAAATTTTATCTCGTAATCTATAATCTAAACTTTCATCGTTTACAAACTTTTCTTTAGAAGGACCAGGTCCTCCAATAAAAATTCCTTGTAAATCCTCTATTTTCAAAAATAACTCGTTAACTTCCTCAGATATTCTTCTGTAAAACCTCTTTTCTCCCTCTTCAATCAATCTTTCATATCTTTTCTGCGATTGACCACCAGCTTTATGCTTTCCATGAATCCCAGAAGTAAACTCTCTCACTATCTCTACATGATTTCCCGTAATATACCCAACTGCTGATTCCTTTCGTCCGATAACAAGCAATCCATAAGTTTCCTTTGATTTAAGCATGTCCTCTAATGGCCTTAGTAAAAATTCACTCGCACAGTGATATCTAAATGTTTTTCCCTTTTCTGGGGGATCTACGATGTATCTTTCCATCTTTTCTGTACCAGGAGTATTGTTTTGAGGGATTGCTCCAGCAAACATAACCAATCCATTCTCTGGAACTTCTTTATAATTCTTCAACATCCCTAGAAGTGTTGAGATTCCATCCAATACATTTTTACGAGTTAATTTTGATTTAATGTTTTGGCTTTCGCTTACTTCGTTCTTTAAATAATTGGTAACATCAGAAAGTTTTCGATCATGAGGTATATACAAAGATATCAACTCTGTATGAAAACCTTTTTTAGATTTAAGCTTGTCTAAAAGCTTCTTTATCTTGTAAACTTTTAAATCCTCGCTTTTTTTATGTTCTACTGGAGTCATAATCATCAACAATGAGATAAAATTAACAAAAGATTAATAATTTTTCTTCCTTTTCAACCTATATAAAGGCCTACATAATAATAATTGTTGTTTTATGATTACCAATAAAAATAATCATTCTGATGTTCCTAAAACACATCCCCGATATGAGAGCTTAAAACATCGTCATAAAATTATAGAAGGGATGAAAAATCTAGTTGTAGCTGAGGCTGGTTTAATAGCTCATGGGAGAGGTGAATGTTTTGATTACATTTTAGGTGAAAAAACAAATGAAGCTGCTAAAAGAGCCATTAAAGCTGCAGTAGCAATGCTTCTGCTTGCCAAAAAGCCAGTGATTAGCGTTAATGGGAATATTGCGGCTCTAGTACCTCATGAACTCGTTAAACTTTCGAATGTGATAGATGCTCCACTCGAAATAAATTTATTTTATAGGAAAGAAGGACGAATCAAGGCTATTAAGAATGTATTAGAAAAGGCAGGAGCTATTGATATTCGAGGTATTAATGAAGAAAAAATGGTTGAAATTGAAGGATTGGATAGTAATAGAAGGTTAGTAGAATCAATTCAAAATTCTGATGTAATAATGGTCCCTTTAGAAGATGGAGACCGAACAGAAACATTAAAAAGGATCGGAAAAAAAGTAATCGCAGTCGATTTAAATCCAATTAGTAGAACTTCAATATGGGCAGATATTACGATTGTAGACAATATTGTCAGAACATTACCTGTAATGATTGCTATCGCTAAAAAATTAAAACATGTTGATAAGAAAGAATTGCAAAGTATTATCGATAATTTTAATAACAGAAAAAACATTCTTTTATCTTTAGAAACTATAATTCGATATGTTAAAAAACAAAAAAAAATGCTTTCAAAATTGTAAAAAATCGAATTTAAACCTTTTTATTATTTAAAAAAGCTTAAAAAGTTCTAAAATAATATTTTATATAGCTATAATTTTAAATGTCAAGAACTTTAATTTGAACTCACACAACTATGGGTACAGAAAAAGATACGCGGACTAATTACTTCAATATTTTCAATGATAACAAACCAATTGTAGTAAGAAGATGCTCCTTAGAAGACTTAGAAGGCGTTATCGAAGTAAACGAAAAAGAATTACCCGAAGATTATCCTTACTTTTTTTACAAAAGCATATTAGATAATTATCCAGAAGCCTTTCAAGTTGCTTGTAATAACAACGGAAAAATTATTGGATATATAATGTGGAGGGTTGAACGATCTCCCTCGATAAATCGTTTGAAATTGACGAATAAAGGACATTTGGTCTCAATAGCCGTTTTAAAGAGCTATAGAAGAGTAGGTATAGCAGCAACGTTGTTATCCAATTCTATGAAAAAATTAAAAAAATACAAAGTACACGAGTTTGTCTTAGAAGTAAGAGTGAGTAATTATCTTGCTATTAATTTATACAAAAAATTTAATTTTAATACCAATAACATAAAAGAAAGATATTATAGAGACGGGGAAAATGCGTATTATATGACCCTAAAAGCCTAATTTTCTTATCTAAAAGATTCTTCTAACCCTTTTATTAAATAAGTAAACATTTCATTTATCGGGACTTTTATACCTACTTCTTTTGCCAAACTTACAATTCTACCATTAAGAAAGTCAATTTCTGTAAGATTTCCTTTTAGTACATCTTGTAACATTGAATTTTTGTTATTATATGTTTTTTCGGCAACAGAATACATTAGCCTAACATAATCCCTATCTAAAAGTTCGATGCATTTTAACTTAGCTACTTCTAACGCCTCTTTAACCGCAGCACTCATTAATTGTTTCAAATTTTCATTCTCTAAAAGTTTTCCATTATTTAAACGAGTTAACGCCCCTAACGCGTTAATTCCAATGTTTACAAATGCTTTCTCCCAAGTATGCTTAATAATATCGTCAACAATTTCAGTTTCTAAACCTCCCGCGTCCAGACTTTTTTTTAACATGTTCAATTTTATTTGACCGCTCTCATAACGACTATGATTTTGTTTTTGGGGTTTTAAATAGACAAACCCAATTTTTGTAAATCCTACGCCTGTATGATACACGTGACCATATTCTTTCAGTAATGCACCATGCGAAGTAATTATTCTTATAATTTTATTCTCATCGCAATATTTCTTCAACAATTCCTCGTTACCGATACCATTCTGCAGAATTATTAACCAATTACTCGAATTAATCAAGGTTTTATATTGAATCATCGCTCTCTCGCTATCGTATGTCTTAGTCGTTAAAAACAAATAGTCTAATTTGTATTTCTCGTCATTTATTGATTTTTTAGTAAAATCCTCAGCATTCTCGAAAGCTGTAATATTAGTTAGCGTTATATTACCTTTATCGTTGTATATCTTTATTCCATACTTATTTATTACCTTAGCATGAGCCTTTCTACAAAAAAAATAAATCTCTAATGGGTTAGCATCAGTATGAACAGAAGCAAGACATCCTCCGAATAAACTACCAATAGATCCTGGACCAATGAAACCAATTCTTAATAAGTTATGATTCAATTCTTAACCAACATCTTCTAACAACAGAATCTATTATGATTACTCATAAGATAAATTTGTGCTTTAATTTAAAAATTTATCTAAACCTGTTTGGCCTCTTGAATAAGTACCAGACTTTTTCTTTATATCTAATATTCTAACTTGTTCAGGTTCCTTTCTAGGATTTAGATTTAACTCGCGCATCATCATTAAAGAATTCTTCGTAGCATACCCCGAAAAATGATTGTTAAAATAAATCCCAACTCTATCAACTTTTTGAACTACATCTCTTATTGAAATTGCCCATTTCTTAATCTCCTCTTCTTTGAAATAATAATTAAACCAAATTTTTTGCCCATAACCATGAAACCTAATATACGCAAATTTTGGATTTGTAATGTCCATTCTAGGAGGCAATAATGGCTCAATAACAGCACAATACGTAAGCGAATTTCTCTTTAAATACTTAAAAACATCAGCATCCATCCAAGATTCGTGCCTAAATTCTATAATCAAATTATATCCTTCCCGTTCTGGATTACCTGGCCAATTTTCAATAAAATCTTTTAAATTATCGTAATGCTCCTCTTTATTAAAGGAAGGAGGTAATTGTATTAAAAACCCTAATAACTTCTTGGATTCTATTAAAGGGCTCATCGATTCTAAAAAATAATCCAGATCGTTTAAACATAAATTAATATCTAACTTATGTTCGTGAGTAATCTTTCTGTGAAGTTTCGCAGTAAACAAGAAATCTGAGGGAGTCTTGTCTCTCCAGCGGGTTACGACTAATTTCGAAGGAATGTTGTAAAATGTAGTGTTTATCTCGTTCGTGTAAAATATTTCCGAATAATACGAAAGATAATCCTCCTTTTTCAAACTCCTAGGATAAAATGGCCCTACCCACTCATCATAACCCCATCCCGAAGTCCCTATCAAAATCTTATTTTCATTTATTTCCATTATTAATAAAACAAAAAAATTAATTATTATTAATCAGATACTTAGATACTTTAATACTTAAATATTCAGATATCTAGATATTCAGATTTTTCAGACATTCTAAGTAAACCTTGTAATATTAATATTACTCACTTTTTTTAAAAGAGCCCTTAAATGAATTTTTAATTTCTTAATCAATATTTAAATTTTATTTAATTATGATTTTTCCAATATAACTATCGCTAAAAAAATTATTAAACTTCTGCTTATTAATCCATTAGGATCTTATTATTTGCCAAATGAAAGAACACTCCTTCCTTTTAAAGTTTATGAATCCCGACCATAAAATTTTTAATTAATAAATTACTCTAATATTTCGTCGATGGATTTTTAATTTGTGATTTAAATTTATCCCTATTAACATCGTCGCGTTATTGGCTGAGAAAAATATCTCATCGTTTAGCGATGATATACCATCAATAACAGGTACCGGCCTCATGGAAGTTTATCAGAAGTGACTTCGGTCAAAATGCCTGATAATACAGGAAATAAGTGCCTAAAACGACCAATTCCTCGGTTGTTTAAGGGTTCCGGACCAAGCACAGACGCAACGAAAAACGAAAACGAACATAAAACGAACAGAACAAACAAGACAACAAACACAAACAACAAAACGAAAAGCGTGCTCATAAGAACATACTCCCCATAGATATATAATATATAATATTTTCGTCTCAATTTTTAATTTCAATTTTCAAATATTTATTGTCTCTGAATACACAAGTCTTTTCACAAGCAATCTGAATCTTTCCTCAAGTAGACGCCAATACGCCTACGCTATTTGGTGGATATCTTGGCTTGGGCACCGATGAAGAGCGTGACAAGCTGCGATAAGCTCGGGTTAGTCGCATGTAGACGTTGACCCCGAGATTCTCGAATCGGACATCCGCTTGCGGACCAATAATCCGCAAGATTCCCGTCAGGGAAAGGGAACCCTGGGAAGTAAAACATTTTAGTACCAGGAGGAAAAGAAAACAATCGTGATTCCGTTAGTAACGGCGAGCGAAAGCGGAACAGATCAAACCGAATCCCCTGGGGATAACCCAAGGGAGATGTGGAGTGTGGACCTCGTACGGCCTCCCCAAAGAAGGTGAATACCCCTGAAAAGTCGAGCCATAGAGCGTGATAGCCGCTTAACCGTAATTTGGAAGGCTGCTGCGAGGTATCCCGAGTAGTGCGGGATAGTTTTCTCGTACGAATGTGCCAGATACACGCTGGCAAATCTAAATATGTCCCAAGACCGATAGTGAAATAGTAGCGTGAGCAAAAGATGAAAAGAAACCCGGAAGGGTCGTGAAAAGCGCTTGAAACCAAATAGTTTAGTAAGGATGCAGCCCGAAAGGATAGATTCTGAACGAATGAGTTCTGGTGACAGAATATCAGAGTTCAGAGGACTAGGGTTGCATCATCAGTCTGGAATCATTGGCCAGGGAGTTTATAGTAGTGGCGAGCTTAAGTGTCTCGCGGCACGTAGGCATAGGGAAACCAATATTCTTGCAATCTAATTATCACATTAGGACGATCTGCGTACCACGGAGTAGTTTTGCTATTCCAAGGACCGTGGTGAATCCTTCTAAGGAATTAGACCAGAAGAATGGTCTCAAAGGGCCTAAAGTCACTGCTGTAATACCCGAAGCCGGTCGATCTATTCCTGGTCAAGATGAAGTCGCTCGAAAGGGTGATGGAAGTCTGCACCAGTGCTGATGTGCAATTCGCTTGGATGAACTGGGAATAGGAGCAAAAGGCTAATCTAGATCGGTGATAGCTGGTTCTCCCCGAAGTTGGTGTCAGCCAATCCTCAGGCGAGGTCGCTAGTGGTGTAGAGCACTAATTGCAAAGTAAGGGGAAGAAATTCCTCGCTTCGCTCTTAAACTCCGAATCTGCTGGCACTGTAGACCCTGGGAGACGGGTTGGTGGGCGTAAAGTCCATCGCCGAGAAGGGAACAACCTAGACTTGGGTTAAGGTCCCTAAGTGCAGGTTAAGTGTTAAAAGAAAGGGCGTTATATTTCTAAAACAGCAAAAGGATAGGTATAGAAGTAGCCACTCCCTAACGAGTGTGTAACAACTCATTTGCCGAGAAATATAGCCCCGAAAATGGACGGGGCTTAAATCTGCCACCGAGACCCAAGAGCACGGGTAGAAGAATCCCGTGATCTGGTAGGGGAGCGTCCAGGTTGGGCAGAAGCAGGTGCGTGAGTTCCTGTGGACCGTCCTGGACCGCAGATCCTGGTAATAGTAAAAGCATAGATGGGTTAGAATCCCATCCGCCGAAAGGGCAAGGGTTTCTTCGCAATGCGTCGTCAGCGAAGAGTTAGTCGATCCTAAGCGCACCCTTAACTGGTATGCGCGAAAGGGAAACAGGTTTATATTCCTGTACCACGGCGCTACAAATAGCGGTAACGCATGGCTGTATGCTAACAATTCCGGGTAAGTGAAATAGGGTCGTCGAATATCTCCCTATTTAAATGTAGTAAAGCTGGTAAATAGTGTAAAACTTAGACCCAGCCCAAAACATGAATAGCCATCCAATTGTGGAAGGTTTCGCTGATCCCAGGATTTAGTAAAAAGGCAACAGCAAGAAACACCGTGTTCGTACCCAGAACCGACACAGGTGCCCCTAGGTGAGTAGCCTAAGGCGTATTCGTGGAAAGGAGGCTAGGGAAATCGACAAATTAGAGCCGTAACTTTGGGATAAGGCTTGCTTGCGAACTTCTTCACGCAGCTTAGGCAGTGTGCGGGGGCTCACAAGTCGCAGTAACTAGGGGGGGACGACTGTTTAATAAAAACATAGGTCACTGATAGAGCGAAAGCTTGTTTACAGTGGCTGAAACCTGGCCAGTGGCAGTTTGATTAATCCGGGTTACAACCCGAGTAAGTCCTGCTAAACGCCGGGAGTAACTATAACTCTCTTAAGGTAGCCAAATGCCTTGTCTGGTAAGTTCAGACGTGCATGAATGGTCCAACGTTCTCCCTATTGTCCCAGCCTTCTGACGATTGAAATTACACTCCGGCGAACGGTCCGGAGATACCTGGTGGGACGAGAAGACCCCGTGGAGTTTTACTGCAGCCTGTTGTTGTGGCTTTGAGCTGGATACAGAGTGTAGTCGGGAGCGTAGATGCCGTAATTTCGGTTACGGCGGAGCAACTTTGGAATACCGACTTTCCTTCTTGAAATCACTAACGGCGTTCGCGCGTCGGACATCCGCAGGTGGGCAGTTTGGCTGGGGCGGCTCTCTCTAGAAAAGATATCTAGAGAAACCAATGGTCAGCTCAGGCGGGTCAGGAATCCGCTGAAGAGTTTAAGAGCAAAAGCTGGCCTGACTGGATTCTGATTACCAAGGAATCCTGAGGCTAACGCCTGGTCTAGCGATCCTTAACTGTGCTCGTGTGGCTGGTTGAGGTGATAGAAAAATTACCCCGGGGGTAACAGAGTTGTCACGAGTAAGAGTTCCTATCGACCTCGTGGCTTGCTTCCTCGATGTCGGCTCTTCCTATCCTGGGAGCGCACATAATCGTTTCGGTTTCGGAGCGGTGCGCATAACTCCCAAGGGTGGGGCTGTACGCCCATTAAAAGGGAACGTGAGCTGGGTTTAGACCGTCGTGAGACAGGTCGGATTCTATCTACCAGGTATGTGGGGTGACTGAGGGAAAGGGAAAATCAGTACGAGAGGAACATTTTGCCGGCGCCTCTGGTGTACCGGTTGTCTGACAAGGCATCGCCGGGCAGCTACGCGCTAACTGATAAGTGCTGAAAGCATCTAAGCACGAAGCAGATCCCGAAAAGAGTCATCCAATCTTACTTCATATTGTTCTTGAAGCTAGTTGATTATTTTGTTTAGTTGGGTTATTAAGGTTTTCCTGTGAGAGCCGGATGATGACCCGCTTGTGCGTATAAAAGCGCGTAAGAAGAAAAAGGCTATAAACGAAATGTTTGACGAGTTGAGAGGCGAGAGCGGGGCGCGGTGACGCGAACCGTGGGAGCGAGACGAGCGCACCCGTAGAAGACGGGTTTGGTGAGATGGGGGTGTACGTGCCGAGCTTTCGGGCGAGGTATTTAGCCCGCCATTCTCAACAGCGCAAGTGTGTGGCATTCGAAAGAGGAGCTCAAGGTTCAGGCTTAGAGTGAATTAGGTTTGTGTGAATGGCAGACGATAATTTGTTTCGAAATTGAGAGGTGAGATGAGTTAGATGTATTGTAGAGGGGGTATGTTCTGGAGTTTTTAACTCCACATTTTTTATTTTTTATTATTATTTTTAATATTTCACTAATTAATTTTATATCAATAATCATCTATAATAAAGATAAGAAATAATGGTAAATATAAGAAATCTGAAGGAAAACGAAATTCCTAGGTTGTTATACCTCGATCAAAATCATTGGGTAGAATTAGAAAAAGTTGAATATCA
>JAUWHC010000202.1 GCA_030606095.1 Promethearchaeota archaeon
AAATCACGCGTTTCTTCAAGACCCTTCATGTTAATATCATTTAAGACTAAATTTGCCCCTTTATTTGCAAAAGCGATTGCAAAAGCTCTTCCGAACCCACTCCCCGCCCCCGTAATTAAGACGACTTTTTTTGTTAAAAATTTATCTTCTGACAATTTTCTTTACCTCATAGAAATTTAGAATTATAATTAATAGCATTTTTTAGATTAGGTTTATTCTGCATTGATTTAAATTTTTTTTAAAAATTCTCAAATACAACTTTGGAGTTTAAATATTAGTTCTATAAAATAAATAGAGTGTAAAAAGAAAATTAAGGGAAAAATGGACTTCTTGGTGTTTAATTCGAATTTTCCATAATTCATCTTAAGATTATTCCAAGATTTAAAAAAAAAAGTAAAAGAAAAAGCTTGTTAAATGATTATCCAAGCGAGTTATCCGTACAATCCACGATTTTTCTTAAAATTTCCTATTACCTTCATTGCTATTGGCGTTTCAAAGGCTATTTTAACATCAAGTATGCTTGGTTTTCCTGAATCTACAGCGCGTTGTAAAGCAGGTTTAATATCTTCGGGATTTGTAATTTTTTCGGCATAGCAACCAAATCCTTTTGCGATTTCAGCGTAATCTATATCTGGGAGATCTACATCAATGAATCTCTTCTTATATTCTCCCTTCTGTTTTGACTTAATCATACCCCACGCGGAGTTATTCGCAATTACAATAATTATAGGTAAATTCATTTGTACAACTGTTGCTAGCTCTTGTACATTAAACATAAAGCTTCCATCTCCGCTGATACAAACAACTTGTTTATCTGGTTTCGCTATTTTCGCCCCAATCGCGTATGGAATTCCCGTACCTAAGTGTCCCATCGTTAAAGAAGAGTAGAGGGTTCTTGGATCGCGAGGGAAATTACTAATTAGACCATAAGTAAAAACAGCTATATCTCCCCCGTCAATAACTAATTGTGTATCGGAACTTATGAAATCCAGGACTTCATATGCAAGTCTTTCAGGTTTCATAGGTAATTTATTATATTTCAATATTTTTTGAATCATTAAGGCGTCATTTTTTTTTATATCGATAAGGTAGGTATTCCATTCGGCCCATTCGGTGATCTTTTCTTTTGGGAGCGAACTTTCCATTTCAGCTAATAGCTGGTTTATCACGACTTTAGCATCTCCGATAATTGCAACTTCAATGGCCCTATTTCGTCCAATCATCTCAGGATCGATATCAACTTGAATGATTTTAGCATTGGGGTTCCAAATGGGTGGAGCTCCAAATAGTATTGAATAATCCCATTTAGCACCAAGAGAGATTACAACATCGGCTTCAGTGACTCCTTTTCGATAAGCGTTTGCAACTAGATATGAGCCTAAATAAGTTTCACTGCGAAGGTCTATTGAACCAACACCATTTATACTGGTTCCTGCTGGAAGTTTGTATGTAGTTGATAATTTCTTTAGTTCTTCAGATGCATCTGATGCGTGAATGCCGCCACCTGCTACAATTAACGGTTTTTTCGCAGTTTTTAAAATTTCTACTGCTGTTTTAATTGCATCTGGGTTTCCGATAGGTCTATTTATAGGTCTATATTGCGCTGGATCTAAAATATTTTTAACGTCGTCATCAGAAGCCGTTCTTACAAGAGCCGTTTCTCTAAATTCTAAAAAAACAGGACCTCTTCTACCCGACAACGCGACTTTAATAGCTCTTTGTATTGCTCTTGGGATTTCGTATGGATCTTCAACAGATATCTGTAGTTTTGTAATAGGTTCCATTAATTTCATTTGATCTAATCCACCTTGAAGAATCCCTGTATCATCAAACATTCTGGCAATCTGTGCCCCGATAACGAGAAGTGGAATTGAATCCGCCCATGCGACGGCCACGGCTGGAACTAGGTGAGTCACCCCTGGACCCGCAGTCCCTAAACAAACCCCTAATTTTCCTGTAGCCCGTGCCCAAGCATCTGCCATATGTCCGCCCGCTTGTTCGTGTCGGACCATCACAGTATCTATTCCTTCTTCACGGCCATATCGTTCTATAGCGTCGTATATCCTTAGTAATTCTCCACCCACAAGTCCGAATATCTTTGTTATTCCTTCTTTGAGGAGGGATTTTATTACTAAGTCACCACCATCTAAAGGACTTACATTTTGTTTAGACATATAAAAACATTATTAAAAATAAGAATTAAATATTGCTAAAGTAGGACTATCAAAAGTATATGATTTTTAAAAAGAGATTAATTCTAAATAGAATCCAAGAGTTTTTTTGGTATCTAAATAGTCGAACTTCACTTTTCCCGCTTTTCCTGTTTGGATAACTTCGATGTTATATTGGTTTTTAAAACATTCAATTAATTCATCCGCGTTCTTGGTGTAAACGCCGAGGTGATGTAGCCCCTCGTTACCTTCTTTAATAAAGTCTGAATAAAGGTGGTCACCGTTTGAATCTACTACTTCTACGATTTCGAATTGCTTTCCTCCGAAGTTCTGCATCACCTTTTTCATTTGAAATGTAACTTCCTTTCCTTTATACCAGACCGTAGAACTCTGTTCGACAATATTTAATTTGGTTTTAAAATCCATAACCCCGCCAAATATTTTTACTGCTTTTTCAATATCTTTAACAACAATTCCAATTTGATCAAATTTATCTAATTTGAATTCAGACATTTTCATTATATATTATATTTAATTTTTATTTTACTTTCTCAGCAAATTCTAATTTCCCAGTAGGTTCTTTCAATGGAAATTCACCCTTAAGAATCATAAGTTTTAATTCTTCTGCCAGTTTTATAGCTCCATGTCTATCAGATTGTCTTAATATAATCGGTATTTCCTTGTTTTCAAATTTTACAGTTTTTAGATCAGCTTCAAATGCTCTTTTTGGACATAGAAAAAAGCAAGTCCCACAATTAAAACATCGACTTCTGTCTATTCCAGTGTTCATATTGAAAGCTCTTGTAGGGCATTTTTCTTCAACGGGACATTCATCACAATCCTTGCATTTTTTCGGATTGAATTTAACGAGGAAATTATTATCCCATACATCGCCATAAGTGATTATTCCGAGTTTATTTCTGCCTATTACATTTAAAATTACAAGTGGAACATCATTATCTGATTTAATAATATTTTGAAAAATTTTTTCATTTAATATTGGTATAGGTATTGCAATGCTACAAATATTTTCTAAACCAAATGACGTTTGAAAAGCTCCCATATATTCTGGTTTCATACCTTTAAAGTCTGCGATTGTTTGCATGTTAGGTTTTAATTTATCATTTCTTGTTCCCGGTCCAAAAATATACCCTTTAGATCCATTAACTAATATTGGTGTTCCAACTCCAAAAACATCCGCCCTAGGATCGTTTTGAAAAGGATTCATTGCCCCACAACCAGAAAAGGACATTTGAGAATAATTACCTTCTAAAGGAAGCACTGAAAAGATAGTATTTACTTTCTCTGAACTAGGATTTACCATTGCAAAATAGTTTCTAATTGCTTGTCTAGTTCCCATCATTCTTGCAAATTGCATATCGTGTAAAGTTATTTTTTTCTCGATTATTTCCCCTTCTTCTCCTTTTGCAATTATTTCTACTTCTTTGCCTTCAACGAGATCTCTAAAAAGAATGCCACCAGAATAATTCTCTATGGTATTACTCTGTGCAGTACCATATAATATTAAATCTACTATACCGAGAAACTCATTAGGACAAGGTCCAGGAAATGCAGATATTCCATTTAGAGAGACCTCTATAAATTTTCTTACAGTCTTAGGTGGCGATAATCTAAAAGAGAAAATTCCCGCAATCCCACTCATAAGTGCTTTAGTAGCGGTAGTAACAACATCTACATCTTCGAATTGAATTTTTTCGTTATTATTTATACGATCAATTAAATCTTGAACAGTATATACATTAGCAGTTCCTTTAATAATTTTCTTCCTTATATCAGAAAGCTTTCGTTTCTTAAACAAGAGAACCACTCATAATATAAAACAATATATCATGTAAAATATTTATCTTTAATAAAATTTTTTTTATTTAAAAATATTTTAAAATCTTAAAACGCTACATTAAATTCGATATTTTAAAATAGAGGTCAAATTCTAATTGTCTTACTTTGAATCTAGGTTAAAAATAAACATAAACGATTTCGCAGAGATCGAGAGAAAATTAAAATTCTGTCAAGAATTACGGATAACCAATTTAATTTTAGAACCAAGAAATGGTAATGTAAAGCTCAATTCGGAGTTGAAGCATCGTATTAGTAAAATTTCGACTCTTAATCTCTACTATCGCATTAATTTGATGCCAAATAGTTTAAGCGACCTAAAAAAGCGAATACAACCCTATAATAATTACTCAGATATAATTTCGGTGGAATCTATGGATAAGAACATTCAAATTCAAGCTGCTAAAGATTCTCGAGTGGATATAATTTCGTTTTCAGACCAAAATGTAATCAAAACAATTTCTCCAGGAATTATTTCTCTTACAAAACAAAATAGGTCTTTCATAGAATTTTCGCTAGCACCAATAATGACGAGAAATCAGGCAACTCAATCAAAGTACTTGAGGAGTTTATATCGTGCAGTCCAATTAGCAATCCAATTAAAAGTTAACTATATTATAAGTGGAAACTTTGACGACATCTTTAAAATAAGACATCCTAGGGCTTTAATTAGCGTTTGTCATACATTGTTGGGCATACCTTTATTGAATGCCAAGAAAGCTTTTTCTGAAAATGTGTTAACATTACTAAATCGCGTACATGCACGTCAAGACAAGAACATCATCGAATCTGGGGTAAAGTTATTAAACGAGGGTGAGCTGTAGTGGTAAAAAAAGAAAGAAATAGGTACATTCTATTCAAAGTAATTACAAAAGATAACACCAATTTGGCCCAAAGAGAGGTTTTAGACGCTGTTTGGCAATCAATTTGGAAATTATTTGGATTGAGAGAAGCAAGTAAGGTCGGTTTATGGCTGTTAGATATAGATTTCAAGGAAGGTTTCGGCGTCATTCGGTGTTCTCATAACACGAAGGAAATAGTTATTTCGGCAATAACTCTGATTACTGAAATATCTGGCAAAAAGGTAATTTTGTCTCCAATAAAGACTTCTGGAACGATTCGTAGCATAAAGACTTTAAAAAAATTAATAACAAATAAAGGATAAATTAATTAGATATTACAATCATTAAAAAAGAAAATGAAAAACACAAGCCTTACAGTTGCCCAAATCAAAGAAATTGATGAATCTTTTAATTTAAATTTGAATATTTCACTATTACACATTAAAGAGAAACACAAATACAGTTATTTATTAATTGTCAAATCAGAAACTACCGGATTTGCAAAATTAACAATATACCCTATAAATAAAGAAAATGTCCTAAAGGTTGCATTAACGGGTTTAAACCAGATTGATGAGTATATAGAAAATTTCTCTATGAAACTTCACGAATTCGAGATCATTCATTCTTCGGGGTTGGTTTTGGTGGGGGGAAAAGTATTTTTTGAGTGCTACCTTAATCTTTCATTAGGTGACGAAAAATATAAAGATTTAAAAACGCTTTTGGATAAGAATAAAAATAAATTCAAAGATATAAAAATAGAAGAGATAAGTTTAGCTAAAACTAAAGTGAATTAAATAAATGAAAACATGGAAAATTTATCTGAAATTCTCTGATGGTACGGAAAAAGAGCTAGAATTATTCGATGCTAATGTATATTTTAATGGGTATCTAAAATTAAAAAGGTCTTACTTTTTACG
>JAUWHC010000389.1 GCA_030606095.1 Promethearchaeota archaeon
TGGTATTGAAATTTTATTAGGAGCAGCATTATATATTGGCGGTTTTGGGTTCTAAATACGCCAAATAAAGGTTAACCGAAAAATTTAGTTAAGATTCTTCTCTTTCCATTCCTGTAAAAACTTTTTGTAATCGTTTATCGGAATTCCTATCGAATTTATTTTTTCTCGATTACGCTTAACTCTTTCCTTTGAAACCTTATTTTTGCCACTAGAAGAAAAAGAAAGCCCACTCCTTTAAGTGTAGGATGAATTTTCCAAGAAATCATTAATCAACCTCAACGTGTAGATTTAAATACTCATTTGACTTTTAGAAAATAGTGAATAGAGCGTATAAATTTAGGCTTTATCCTAATCAAAAACAGAAGGAAATGTTGGATAAGACTTTTGGTAGTTGTAGATTCATTTATAACAAGATGCTGGAAGAGAGAAAGAACGTATATCAAGAACTAAAGGACGATAAGGACGCTTTTTACGATTATAAATATAAAACCGAAAGACAATACAAGCAAGATTATTCCTTTCTAAAGGAAGTAGATTCAAAAGCATTACAATCCGAATGGAGACATCTCAAATCTGCTTATGATAATTTCTTTAGAAATATAAAGAAAGGGATCAAGAAGGGATTTCCTAAATTCAAGTCTAAGAAGAATCGACAGTCTTATACGACTTATAACATAAAAAATAATTGCAAGATCGATTTTGAAAATAAGAAACTAAAACTCCCCAAGATTAAGACTTGGATCAAATATAGAGATGATAGAGTATTTAGTGAAGATATTAAACACATAACCGTCTCTAAAACGAAGAGTGGAAAATATTTTGCTTCAAAATTAGTTGAAATCGAATTAAATGTAATTCCTAAACAAGATGTTGAAGAAGATAAAATAATGGGATTTGACATGAGTGCGTCTAAGTTTCTGATAGCCAAAGAACTTAAACTCTCAAGTCCCCGATTTTATAGAACGGAAGAGTCTAAACTTAAAAGATTACATAGAGAGGCGTCCAGAAAGGAGAAAGGCTCAAGTAATCGAAATAGAGCAAGAATTAATTTAGCTAGACTTTATGAGAAAATTGAGAATCGAAAAAGAGATTGGATTCATAAGATTACTCATCTTTTATCCAAACATTTAGATTGCGTGATTTTGGAAGATTTAAATATTAAGGGAATGCAACGATTCAATTCTGGACTGTCTAAATCCGTGAGCTTGGATTTTTCTTGGAATCAATTCGTGACAATTTTGAAATATAAGATGGAACAAAAAGGAAAGCATTTAATTTTAGTAGATCGGTATTTTCCCAGCTCTAAGCTCTGTTCTGAATGTGGATACAAAAAAGAAGACTTAGAATTAAGCGAGCGTGAATGGGTTTGCCCAAAATGTTATGTCTATCACGATAGGGACATAAACGCTTCCGTAAATCTCAGAAACGAAGGAATAAGAATCCTAAAAGAAAATAATATCATGATCATTAACGATGATGAAATTACCGTAGGGCCTACGGTCAATGCGTTTGGAGAGAATGTAAGACTATTGGATCAAGAGATTCAAGAGCAATTCTCGATGAATTACGAATCCACTACCTTTAGGTAGTGGTAGTTCAAGGAAACCTAGTTCCCAATCATAATAAGAACTTGATTTTGACATGATAAAAGGATTTTATATTTTTACTTATTTGTAAATTGTATAAAAAAATGTATTTAAACCTCTTTAGATTTTTAATGAATTTCGTACTAAAAGAACATAAATATATAAAAAAGCAAAAAATAAGGATGAGAAATAAAAAATCATTAGGTAATTAGTTAAATTATATTAAGAAAGGTTTCTATTCTTCCATTTTCTCAAATAATTTTTAAAGTCATCGTTGGCAATTCCAATTGAATTTAATCTATTTTTTTTTGTAAGCGTAATTTTTGAAGTGTTATCTGTGTTATTACCTTTAAAACCTAACGACCAATCATAATAAGAAACTACTTTTGATGACATAATTTAATTTTAACATTAAACAAAAATAAAGCAATACTGAGTGCAAATTTACTAAAAAGGTGATTTTAAAATTGTATTAGAAAGCGTGTACTATAATCTAATAATTAAAAAATTCAAGCAAAAAAGTACTAAAAACTATATTATTAAAATTTATAAACTTTAAGATTAATTTAATTAAATATTAGCAAATATTTTGGTGAAAATAATGGAAGAAAATAGAGAAAATAAAACCTTAAATGTTAAAGATTGGATTATCCTTAGTACAACCATGATTGCTGCTGTTTTAACAATTTTGGCTTTAGTATGGCAAGTACCACCTTCAAATGGTATTGTTTCTGCAACATTCTTGTTAATGCTTTCGTTTATTTTTTTTGTAAATTCTGTATCAACTAACTCAAAAGCGAATTATGAAACAAGAGCAGGGAGTATGCCAGAAGAACAAATTAATAAGTTTGTGACATTTGCGGAGTATTCGTTCGGTTTCGGATTTACTTTAGTCATAACAGCATTTTCTATACTTGGTTATAAATACCTATTAGATTTCGTAGGACGAGAATTATACGTCTTATTCTTGCCAATAGTTTTCCTATTAACAGCGTGGGTAATAGTTTTCATTTATAATTGCATAAATTATTCAGGAAAAGTATTGAAAGGCCTAAGAAGTTTAAAGCGTAATCTTTGGACATTATTAGAGATAGTATGTTTAGTATTTATCATATTTGACTATTTCGAGATAATTTTAATTCCTTAATTCTTTTTTTTTTATATCAGAAACTAATTATTTAATTATTCAACTATACTGTAATATATTCCAGGTCTACCTACACCCTCACTCTTAATGTGTTCTTTAATAACTCCTTCTCTCACTAAGAAATTTAAGATCTCTTTTAATTTGGTTCCTCCAATACCAGAAGATTTACTCAGATCTCTGGTTTTTATCATGTTTCTTTCGTCAATTACGCCTAAAACTTCTTTAAATGATCTTGGGTAGCCGATTTTAATTCTTTTTTCTACAGTTTTAATTTCTAACATCTTCTTTGCTTGTTTTGCGAATGGCCCGCGAAACCCATCAACTTGAAAAACATCATCTTCTTTGAAAATTACGGAATTTAGGTAATCTTCATCAATAAGTATA
>JAUWHC010000250.1 GCA_030606095.1 Promethearchaeota archaeon
TTAATTTTCTTTTTGAAGGTGCCCAAATGGCACTTGAAAATTTAGGCATTGACTTTTCAGAACTAAAAGATAATGTTTGGGACGAATTAAGAAAAGAAAGAGAAGATGGTTTAATTTCCTCAGATCAATCAATGATGGAAAAAACCGAAGAAAATATCCCAAAATTTATTAAAATTATGCAAGAAATCTTAATGTTATTCAGCGATATTTTAACCCTCCCTATAAGAGTATTAATTTCTGAAGGTCATTATGGTCTGAAAACAGCTATAAATTCGGTTGTATCTGAAGAAGAAGGGCTGTTTGGTAGTATTAAAGACAGAATTGATACGATTTTTGATTATGTTCAAGAAATAAAGCAATAATTAAAGAAAATAAAAAAAAATTAAATAAATTTTTTTATCTAAGTTTTAAAGCCAAGGTACATCCATAAAGCGAAGGTCATCATTACCCCTCTTGAAAACCCAATAGCAATAGGTAAAGTGAGTAGTGAATCTAAAGCTCCGCAAACGACAAAAATGAAAAATCCTAACGATAAATAGAGAAACTTCTTTCTTAATTCTCCAGTTGCCTGCTTTGCTTTATATAGAAAACCAAAAGCTAGAAATACTAGAACAGAAGCAAGAAATAGAGCAACTAAAAAAAATGTCGGATGAGTTTTATTAAAACTTGTGTCAATTAATTCTTGACCTGGTAAATTAAGTGTTATAACAAAAGATTCACTTGTATGGAACCATAGAAAGTATTCGAATACTAATCCTAAGATTATAAAAACTCCAACCAAGATCCACTTTTTTTTTGGTATTAAAAGTGAACCACCAAGATACATAGAAACAATCAGTGCTGGGGCAACCCATACATAACTAATAATCGCATAATAATAATTCGGGGTTATATTTGTTCCTGTGAATGTAACCAAAATAAAATCTACAAAAGGACCAGACCAAAATGCTCCAATAAAAAACATACAAAAAGCGGCTACTATTAAGAGTTTTGCTTTTAATTTAATTGCTTTATATAATGATAATAAAGCAAAAATCGTAGCTGATAAAAGGATACCCGATGCCGTCAAACCATCCAATAAACCTAACGCATCAACCATATTGATATCACATCTTTTTTTTTTAATTTAGTTTTATTTAAATTCAATATATAATATTGTGGATTTTGTATTTAAATTTATGATTATTTCTTGATTGAATTCAATCATTTTTCATATTAAAAAGATTAATTACTATTTCATTCAAAATAATCCTTTATTTTATAAAAATAGATAATTTATATAGCAAATTGATACAAATTAATATTAAAATTTAATTCTATAAATTCAACAAAAACTATCTATATTTAGAGGTTTTAATGTGAGAAATCTAACAAAAAAAGCAATAACAAAATTGTCAGTTTTTATTCCGCTTACTATCGTATTAATGACTATCTTTTCGTTGCCCTTAATGGGGATACCTCCATTAGGGAATCTCCTATTTCCCGGAAACGGAGTGTGGAAAGTTCCAGGAGAGCTTCCAGCGGCAGTAAGGTTAAATATTCCCGGTTTAAGAGGGGAAGTAACCGTTATACGCGATGAATGGGGCATACCTCATATTTATGCTTCTTACGAGGAAGATCTCTTTTTTGCTCAAGGATATTGTCATGCTCAGGATAGACTCTTCCAAATGGATATGACGCGTCGCCAAGTACGAGGAAAATTGTCAGAAGTACTAGGTGAGGATTTATTAACTGTAGATAAATTCATGCTTGCTATCGGGATGGAAGATTGGGCAATTAAAACCGACGAATTGTTTAGGAAAATGTATAATAATGGAACGCTTGAATTCTTTAGTTCATTTGAAAGGTATGTAGATGGAATAAATTACTACATTGAGTCGCACGAAGATGTCAAACCATTAGAATATCATTTAATGGACTTCGAACCTACTGAATGGAGTACGATTGATACTTTATGTTTAGTCCAAGAAATGGCGAGGCAAATGAGTTGGAATTATCATGATTTAGATAGATACACCACTCTACTTGCATTGAATAATATTAATCTTACTTATTATAACGAATTATTTGGACTTACTTTACCGTACCAAATTCCTATTGTCCCTGACTACGGAGAATTCCCAGAAAGTCCAATGAAAGCTGGGTCTGAATTAAATCCTAGTTTTGCTTTAAAAACCGAAATTCAGAACTTCCTAGATAATGTCCAAAAAATAGACTCGGAAAAAACATTGATGGAAAACCAAAAAGATCAAATAATTGGTTCAAATAATTGGGTTGTAAATGGCACTTTAACCAATACCGGCGAACCAATCCTATGCAACGATATGCACCTTGGTTGGATGATGCCCGGAGTATGGTATGAGCAGCATTTAAAAGCTGAAGATACTGGATTTCATGTATATGGATTTATAATACCGGGAATGCCTGGTGTTGCCGTAGGTCATAACGAAAGGGTTGGTTGGGGGTTCACCAACACGGGATACGATGTTTTAGATTGGTATTATTATAACACGGACGGATCAAATCAATACATTTACAACGGGACTTCAACACCATATACTGAAAAAAGTTATGACATTAATGTTAAAGACCAAGAATCTGTAGAGTTCACTGTTAGACATACTGTTCACGGACCTGTGTTAAGCGATTTACGCGATTTTGGACTGCCTCAATCTTTAGGAGATATAGTTTTAGCACCAAAATGGACTGCTAACGGTTATTTCTTCAACATACTTGCAGGTAATGGTTTCGATCGAGCGGGAAATAGAGCCGATTTCGACGAAGCTTCAAAAGATTGGACACTTCTCGCGCAAAATATAGTTTATGCCGATGTCGAAGGAAATATTGCGATTAGACCAACAGGAAAAGTTCCAATTCGAGACGATTCAAAAATTCCATTGGGTCATCTTGGTAACGGAACTCTTCCATACAATGGTTCCAATGGGGAGGGAGAATGGATTGGTTACATACCCTTCGAAAATTTGCCTAATTCTCTAAATCCAAATCAGAAATATTTAGCTTCCGCTAATCAAATCGTAGCAGGACCTGAGTACGATAGTTATTTCTTACAAAATGAATACGCAGACGGATATAGAGCCAGAAGGATAAATGAACTACTTATGAATGCTGCTGATGGATCTATAAGTGTTGAAAGCATGAAAACTATCCAAAATGATGTGAATTCAACGGCTGCGAGAGCTTTCGTTCCGGAGTTAATTGAAATTATTTACGATTATTATGGTCCTACATCTCCTATAATAATAAATAATGTTCTCACAGAATTAGAAAGTTGGCAATTTGTAATGGATAAAGACGAAGCAGCACCAACTATTTACCGCAAGTGGAGAGATTATTTCCAAGATTTTACTTTTAATGACGAAGTTGAAATGTATAACTTTACTGCACGAACAAGAATTGTTGTTTTAGAATATTTAATGAAGGAAGACGAATTTTCCCATTGGTTTAATGATGTTTCCACACCATTGAATGAGACTAGAAACGAGATTATGATGCTAGCATTAAATGCCACAATCGACTGGTTAGAAAGTTTTTATAGCTCTGACGACCCATCAACTTGGCGGTGGGGCGATCTACATCAACTTTATTTTTCATCTCTTACGGGGTTAGATCCACTAAGTAAAGGACCTTATGAAGCTGATGGAGAAGGGTACACAATCAATCCAGCTAGAGTAAATATTGGCAATGGTGTTGGAATCGCGAGAGGTGGAGCATCTGAACGCTTAATTATAGACTTTAGCAACTTAAATAACTCTCTAAGCGTTATTCCATCGGGGCAACGAGGGCTTTCAAACTCAAAACATTTTTCAGATCAACTAGAACAACTGTTCTTACAAGGAAAATACCACTATCAATATTTTACGAATACATTATATAACTTTCCTACTAGTTCAATTGAATCTCAATTATTTTTCTTTCCGATAGGAGGTTAAAAAATGGAAATAGAAAGCAGAACTTTTTTCATAAGTGTAGTCGTTGTTTTATGTCTAACTATGCTATTAACACTAGTTCCAGTTTGGCAGTTAGTCATAATCCCTGGTATTATAGCAGGAATGCTTAATAAATCGTTAAAATATGGCGTTCTAAGCGGTTTTATTGGAGTTACACTTTCGTGGGGGATTTATGTTTTAGTTGGAGTGATTACAAGAAATGTGTATATTATACTTAACCAGTTTGGAGCGTTAATTTTTGGAGAAGGATTTGCCGGGCTAGTTTTATTACTCATAATCCTTTTAGCCTCTATTTTTGGGGCTATGGGTGGCGGAATTGGCAATAGTTTCATGGCTCTAATTAACGCTTACTTCGAGAAGCACCCTTTTCGAGATTCCAAAGCAAAATCAGAATAGCAACATAAAGAAAATTAAACAAAATATCTTTTTTTTCATTCTTTTTTATGTTTAGTTTATTGATTTTTCTAAATTTTAACCATAGAGAAAAGGGTCGATGCAAACCAGGATTTGAAAAATAGAATATTAATTTAACGCGTTTCCTAATCTAACAAAGACGCAATTCTGTTGGAAACGCTCTGGATATTTAGAAAAACCATTCCTAGGCTAGAACTAGCGCTACAAAGAGTGCATAAAATAGCATTTTCGCCAGCTTTAGAGAGAACTATGATACCATTTAACCCTTCGATAAGTATTCTTTTTAATTCACCTCTCTCAAGCTCCTCAACTGCACGCTCTGAAACGCTCTGTATAGCGGCAGACATGGCAGAAACAATCCCATCATTTACATTTCTACTCAAAACGGAACAAATTGGAAGCCCTTGAACACTAACTATTGCGGAGCCTTCGATATCGCTATTTACAGCCGAT
>JAUWHC010000260.1 GCA_030606095.1 Promethearchaeota archaeon
TATTATATTATGGAATGATATCATAAAAAAAAGTTTGGTAAATAAAAAAAAATTTCTTTTACTTGACTTTCAAAGTTAAATTCTATAATATGATCTTATGGCTTCTAATTAAAGAATCTTTTTTTTTTGCCACCATGCAAAATTTATTTTCCGGTAAATCGCTTCAAGTCCAAGGTCTTGAATAACTTGCGTTGCAAGACAGACATCTGGGTAAGAAGCACTTCGGGAGGATCCTTGTCGTCGTAATACAGGCGAATTTCCTTAATATCCTCCAACGCTTCAATACACATGTCTTTTGAGTGAGAAATTCCTGCTAACCGAATTTTTCGATAGAGCAAATTAGAAAGGAGCAACGCTAACACGCTGATAAACAAGTGCACTCTTATCATCTGATCTGTCCAGACGTACATGGGCATGACGCTGATCCTATCTCTTTTATTCAATTCCTTGAATTGCCGTTCCACATCGATTTGCGCCCGATAGGTCTTAACGATTTCTAAAATGCTCCACTCGTTCCTGCTGGAAAAAATGAGTGATTTCCCTAAGTCTTTCAAATATTCTTTTCGGGCAGTAACATCAATTTTCCACGTTAATTCTAATTCATTGTGTATTTTTCCAACGGAAATGACGATGATAGAGCGTAATTTTTTGTTTTTAAGAATGTCTCGCTCGATCTTGTCCACCACACTTTTAGGATCCTTCCATTGCGGCTTAGCATTCAACTGAACCTTGATAAATTCCTTCAATTTCAAAATTGCCTTATTAATGCTCTTGTCAAGGTTGTATTCCTGCAAGGCAAATGTGTCTTCGTCAAAGGTGGAGATTAACGCGTTTTGCTTGCCGAGATACGCAGTCGTCATAGTTCGATACCCGAACACTTTTCGTCCGCTCTTTTTCGTCCATAATTCCTCGTAGTTGGATAAGGGCACGTCCAAGAGAGGTTTTGATACCTTCATGGAAGGACGAATGCTACTAACGAAATGGATGCGCTTAGAATCCAGGAACTTATACGCGTCCTTTGAATTATTTCCCTTGTCAAAGACTAATGTGATCTCGGATAATTCGAGCCCAATAGCTTTAAAACGCCGTTCCATGAGGGCGAGCACCTGCTTGAAGTGCGATACATCGGGAACGTTTCCTTCGTAGGTTTCGTGCATCAACGGCACGTTACACTCGTCTCGGGTCACCAATAAGGACATGGAAACCTGTCGCAGGTCGTTTCTCTTTCTCTTATTACGCCCCCGTTGCGCGATGGTGTTTTTCTTGTATTCTCGAATGTAAGTGAAAAAATTAGTCGGATCAAACAAGAAACAATCCGATTTTAACCCGAACTCGGAATACAATTTATTGCAAACCTTTTCTTCGATACACCTCATAATTTCCTCGTCTAAATATTCCATCTGGTTTAAAATATTTTGCGTAGTTAAAGACTCCGAAATGTCGGGAAATTGTCGCGAAAGCGCCGTCTTATCAAACCATTTTCGGACTTGACTCTTGGAATTCAACGCAACTGCGCGATTTATCGCGAGTAAAGTGATATATTCCCCGACCGAAAAACCCTGTTCTCGTTTTTCCGTACATTCGTTAGCAATTTCAATCAAGCCGAGCTCTTTAGAAATCGATAATAGTCCATATACTAAGCCAAATTCAAATTGTTGGGGTATAGGGGGTTTTTTAGAAAACCTCCGTTTTATTTCGGGAAGCATTTCGCTTATTTTATCCTTTCTGGCAATATTAACCTCCCAAATCCGCTTAGATTTTCCATTCTTGTAAGCATTATGCCCTAAGCAAATATAAGTATATTTCCCATATTTTGTCCTTACATTTTTTTCAAAAATAAACACCATATATAATAATTGTCACTATTTATTTATATATTTTTTGGTATCACTAGTGTTAACACTTTAATATTGAGAAAAAAGATTGTACCATATACTTATATTAATGGTTATATTGTTTTATTATTAATCCACGATGATATTTGGGAAAGAATGGTAAATAACAGATAAGAAATTAGTTAAGTTATTGATTGAGTTTTGTCGGTAGTTTGCGTTAGCTACAATGATTTTAAATTTAGGTGTAAAAACGTGTTAAAATGGGACAATCATTTAAAATCCAGACAAAATTTATTTGAAAGGAAAAATAAAAATTAGTGACCTTATATCTTTGAAAGTCAAGTAAAAGAAAAAAAAAAGAGAATCATTATAATAAACAATGAAAAAAAAAATTAAATTTTCAAATTTCGATGTATTTGCTATTACGAAAGAATTAGATTTCGTGCTAACTCAAGGTAAAATTACTAATATCTACGAAATTGAGGATATATTAATTTTAAAAATTAAGACTAAATTAAATGAAAAAAAAATACTAATCGTTAAAAACGATTCGCGTATAAATTTTACTAATTACGATTACCCAATACCAAAATATCCAAGTCAATACATCGGATCTCTTAGGAAACTTCTAAAAAATAGAAAAATTTTAACAATCAATCAATATAATTTTGATAGAATAATTATATTCGAATTAAGCAATATAGAGGGAAAACCTTGGAAATTTATAATTGAACTTTTCAATAAGGGAAACTATATAGTATTAGACGATAAAAACCTTGTTAAAATAGCAAAACGCTACAGCAAATATAGAGATAGGGATATCTTAGCTAATAGAGAATACATATTTCCAAAATCTAGGGGAATTGATTTTCTAACTATTAATCAAAATGGCTTTAATGAAATCATACATAATTTTGAGGGTGAAATAGTAAGAATTTTAGCACGAAATATAAACATATCAGGATTATATGGTGAAGAAATATGTCATATAGCAAAGATTGACAAATCTAAAAACAGCAACGATTTAAATCAAGAAGAATTGAATTCACTGTTTCACGCTTTCAAAGATTTAAGAAATAAATTGCTTTTTGGTGAAATAAACGCACAGATTGTTTTTAATGAGAACGGAGAAGAGATCTCCGTTATCCCTTTTGAATTAGAACTTTTTAATAACAATAAGAAAAAATACATAAAATCTTTCAATGACGCTGTTGATGAGTATTTTTCAAAACTAGATTCCAGTAATTTAATAACGCCGCAAGATCAATCAATCAATCAAAAAATAAAATCTCAAGAAAAAATATTAAGAAATCAACAAGAATACCTTGAAGAACTCAAAATAAGAAAAGACATGTATTACGAATATGGAGATTTTATATACGCTAATTTTAATGCCATACATAAGTTATTTGACGGAATTTTAGAAGTTAAATCTAAAGGCTATGGTTGGGAAGAAATTAACGCTAAATTACAAAGTGCTAAAAACGAAAGTTTAGAAGAGTTAGCATTTTTTGTTAAAATAATCCCTGCAACCAAACAAGTTGTAATTAATATTAACAATAACGAAGTATATTTGGATTTAAATAAATCGGTTGGCGAAAATGCAAATTTTGTTTATTCTAAAGGTAAAAAAGCAGAAAAGAAATTGACTGGAACATTTCCAGCAATTGAAAAAACAAAAAACAACATTGAAAAACTAAAGCTTAAAAAAGAATCAATCGAATTAGAAGTGAATTTTTTAATTAAAAAGCCAACAAAAAAATGGTATGAAAAATTTAGGTGGTTTATTACTTCGGATAGTTTCTTAGTAATTGGTGGAAGGGACGCGAGTTCGAACGAAACGATATTTAAAAAATATATAACACCTTACGATTTAATATTTCACACTAATTTTCCGGGCTCTCCTCTAACCGTAATTAAAAATCCAGAAAATAAAGAAATTCCCGAAAGTTCAATTAAGGAGGCGGCTGACTTCGTAGCAAGTTTTTCTATAGCTTGGAAAGAAAATTGGGGCGTTGTTGATGTTTTTTATGTTTTAGCGAATCAAATTTCAAAAACACCTCCTTCTGGCGAGTTTTTACCTAAAGGCTCTTTTATGATTTCTGGAAAGAAGAATATAATTAAAGACGCTAAAACTGAGTTAGCTCTTCGATTGGAGCTCTTAGAAATCAAAGATGGAGCTAATCCGAACATTAAAATATTATATCCGCAAATAATTTGCGAGCCAACAAGCACCGTTAAAAAGAAAACAAGCAATTCAATACTAATTAAACCTTCAAAATCTGGATTAACCAAAGGAAAGTTAGCAAAGGAATTGAAATTAATCTTTCTTAATAAATCTGAAATGGATAATAAAAAGTGGGTAAAAATTTTGTCTTTAGACGATATTATCCTTATACTTCCTCCTGGAACATCTAAAATAACGAAATTAAGTTAAGTTCTTTTTAACCACTGCTTTATAATTTTAATATTTTTATGATCATCAAATAAAATCCCATCGATTTGAAGTTTAATTAACTCTTTAATTATTTTAACAGATTTAGCGTATTTAATAAAATCCCAAGCAAGAGCTTTAATACCGTTTTCGTGGCAAATATCTATAAAATTAGCTTTAATTAAATTTGATTTTAAACTTATCATGTCTGGTATGAAATGTAAATTCTTCTGATTCCCCAATTTTATAAATTCATTTAAATTTAATCCCTTTCCTTTAGTGATATTATAACATACTTGACATTTAGGAAATTCTTTTTTAATTATCATTAATAATTCATAATTTCTTCCGCAAATAACGCAATCTTTTAATAATCCTTTCTTAATCACCATATTG
>JAUWHC010000251.1 GCA_030606095.1 Promethearchaeota archaeon
TTTCTTTTGGTTATCTTTTTAATTCTAACACAACTAAATGATAATAATTCATAAGTAACAAGTCATATACCACATCAAGGTGAAATAAAATTCCTCCAATTAGAGTAAAAAATTTGCTCAGATATATTCGAAATTTCACCCTGAACAAATTCACCAATAAAAAAATACCATATTCGGCACAAATTGAACTTACGCTAAGATGTAATGCGACTTGTCCTTTTTGTTCAATTCATTTGATACCAAAATACCTTAAATCTAATGAGATGACTACAAAACAGATAATATCGTTAATCGATCAAATATCTGAATTGGGGGTTAACGCACTTTCTTTTACCGGAGGAGAACCAACGCTAAGGAAAGATCTTCCCGAATTAGTCTATCACGCGGGAGTTGTTCACGATTTTATGAATGGAATTGCGACAAATGGATATTTAATGCCTCATTTCTTAAAGGAAAAAAGTAGACTAGAAGGCTTAGATTATATATTACTTTCTCTCGATTACCCTACAGCAGAATTACACGATAAAAAGAGAGGAATTAAAGTTTTTGATAAAGTTATGGAAACAATAGCCTTATCAAATAAAAGAGACATTAGCGTTATAATTAGCACGGTTGTTATGAAAAACAACTTACAATATCTTGAGAATCTCTGCGAATTGGCCGAAAATCTAAATTGTTCGATAGAATTATTTCCGTGTGAAGATATTATAAGAGATCATCGAAATCTCCAATATAGAGTTGATAAAATAGAAGATATGATTCCCGATCTTTCAGTTTGGGCAAAATTACTTCATTCTTTAAGATCTAAATATAAAAATATCTTAACCGACCCTATTAGTATTAATGTTGTAGAAAAGGGAGGCTTCGGAGGGGCTCCAGATTATCATCAAACGAGTTTGCGATGCCACGTAGCAGAAGCTTATTTATTTGTGAGGTACGATGGTTTCATAGATTATCCATGCAAAATTCACCCTGTAAGAAGCTTTAACGCACTAAAAGATACTATTAATAACATCTATTACTCAAGTGAAGTAAGAGAAATAATGAAGCAGCACGACACCTATGATTTTTGCGATAAGTGTCGTTTAGGATGTGCTATTGCCTCAAGTCTCCCAACAACATGGAAAACATTATACGCTAAATATATTCAAGGTTATCTGAAAGGAAATTTAAGATAATAGTTTCAAATATTCATCCTTTGTTATTTATAATATAGAATCTTAATTCCTAAATTAAGATAATAAAATTTATTTAAAATTATGTTTTTATTATAATAGTGAGGAATAATGACAAACGAAGAAGTTATTGTCGGAATAATGCTAACTACGCTCATAATGCTAGGTGTAGGCGAAATTCTTAATAGAATTATGGGCATAAAAAGTGATAACATAAGAGAACTACAGGAAAAATTAAGAAACTTACGAGAACGAATGAGAACGGCTCAACTTACTGGAAACGCTCAAATAATGCTAGAACTTCAACGAGAATCAATGGAGCTAACAAAAATAATGATGAAAAAGCAAATAATTCCATCTTGTGTAAGGTGTTTGATTTTTTGGGGGATCTTTGCTGTCATTGGAACTGTCTATGCTGGTTATACGGAAGGACTTCTTCCGTTTCCAATAATATTTTTTGGAAGTGGATGGCTTGCTGTATACTTCTTGTTCTCAATAACTTTTAGTTTAATTCTTTATGGATTTAAGAGATTGTACAGAAAACTGACTGGTAAAGAAGTTAAACGTGTTAAACCATCAATAATAGGAATGGCATCATCCAAAGCAGAGGATTCCGAAAGTGTTATTCAGTTGACAAGACAAATTGACGAGCCAATTCAGGAACCAGGATATGTCGATGAACAAGAAGATTCTTGGAAAAACCGCATTAAAAAATGATTTAAATTGGAAAATTAATTTTGAACATTCTACTAATTTTAGATTGATTTAAAATATGGAAGATCAAAATAACATTAAAAAACAAATGGCACTCTATTTTATTTTTGCCGTCTGTATGATTGCGCTAAACTATATTATTCAAAAGACAAACCAAATTGTTATTGCACCTTTTATCTGTGGAAGTTTTGGAAGTATAGAGTTTGTCCAAATGTTTTATTGCTCTACTAGTCCTAATATGCCTGAATTAATAGGTTCGATTGCAGCCGTAGGGATTACGTACATAATTAAGTTTTTTTTAGATAAGTATATAGTTTTCAAAAAATCAAGCTTAAAAATAAAGGAAACTTCACAGGAGTTTTTTAAGTACTTTGCATTCGCGATCTTAACAACAATATTAAATGTAGGAATTCAATTTATCTTAACCAACCTTTTCAATGCACCTTTAGAAGTTAGTGTTATAGTTGCTTTATCTATTGGTTATATTACAAAGTTCTTTCTGGACAAAAAATATGTCTTCATAAAAGAATACTAACAAGCATCAGAAGTTAATCAGAAGTTTTTGGTTTCACTTTAAAAATTTATGCCAATACCTATGCATATTGTTAATGTAATATAGTTTGGTTTAATTCTGATTAACAATTTTAATTTTTACAAGATTATATTTTTAATTACAACTAGAAAAATTTAATAGATCAAAAATTGTTTATAATATTATGGCAGAGGAACAGAGAGATCAAAAAGAAGAAGATGCGTCGATGGTAGACGCGTTAAGTTCACTTGGATGGATTGAAGAGAAGGATTTGGAAGAGGAAGCTTCCCTTTCAGAAGAAGAGAATCTCACAGAACAATTGAATCTCCTTATAGAACAGAATAAACAACTAAACGAAGAAATCAGTAAGCTTAAAGAAGAAAACGAAAGTATTAAGATTGCATCTGATTCTCTCTTTCAAGAAAAAGAAAAAGCCCTTCAATTGACTAATGAAACCAATTCCGCAATAGAAGACCTCCTTCAAATAGGTGTCCAAAAAGATGAAGTTATAAATGAGCTAGAATCAAAAATTCAATTATTAAGCGAAGCCACATTAAAGGATTCAGAGACAAGCAGTTCAATCGCGAGTAAAGAACAAGAAATTGAAACGCTAAAATCTCAGTTAGGAGATAAAAACCAACAGATTCAAGAATTAGATTTCTCGAGTAAAGAAAAAAACCAAATTATTCAAGATCAAACTGACAAGATTAACGAGTTAAATGATGTTATTAGCGATCAAAATCAGAAAATTCAAAACCTTACTTCAGAATTAGAACAATCAAAGTCCGAGGAATCAGCGAGTAAAGGGTTAGTTGAACGATTACAAGAAAAAGACAACAAAATTAAAGAAATGATGGAACAACTCCAATATTTAGAAAATGATACGGTTCAAAAATCAAAATTCGAAAAAGCCACGATATTAGTTGAGAAGAAGGACGAAATTATTACTGAAAAAGAAAAAGAAATCTTTAAACTTGAAAGCTTACAACAATCTTACAATCAATCGATAAAAGATATGCAACAGAAGCTTGAAACTTTCAGTTTAGTAAAAAAAGATGTAGAGAAAAAAGAAGAACGGATTAATAATCTAGTGCTAGA
The DNA here is from genome assembly GCA_030606095.1 of Promethearchaeota archaeon. GTDB lineage: Archaea > Asgardarchaeota > Lokiarchaeia > Sigyniarchaeales > SOKP01 > SOKP01. Next base: position 3,520 of record JAUWHC010000251.1, read on the forward strand.
GATTGAAAAATTAACTCAAAAAAATATAACTAATGAAGAATTTATCAATCAAATTCAAGCGAGACTAGAAGAATCCCAGGAAAAGTCTGGCAATACAACTGGGAAACTCGAATTAGAAATAATAAATTTAAGAAATGTCATTGACGAACAAATAGCTGAAATAAAAGATTTAAGGGAAAATGGAAAAAAATTTAAAGACAAGTTATACGAGATGGAACAGATCGAAGACAGGATTCTTACCGAAATGCAAAAAGTTAAAGACGAAAAACTGAAGCTTGAATCCAAATACGAGGCCAAAGATAGTGAAATAATTGAATTAAAGAAAAAAATTAAAGTTATGCGAAGAGATATTAAAAAATCTTAAACCTTCTAGAATTCTTACTGCAAAATTAAAAAAGATAAAAAAATTAAATCAAATTCGTGCTTATTTTTCACGCCACTCTGTGCCACAGTTTCCGCACTTATATTTCTTTCCGTAGACTCGTGGGTAGTCTAAAATTATGTTGCTTTTGTCAACGGTTTCGTGAATCATCATCTTATTTTCGGTGTTACATTTTGGACATCTTCTACGTCCTTCAGGTTTTTCAATGGTTAAAAGAGAATCGTCATGGCGCCCAGGGATTCCCGGACTGGCACTAGATGCACTTATTGCCTTAATTTGGGCAATATCTGCTTTTATATCCTCAGGAGTGACTTCTTTAACTTCTGATTTGAGTTCAGGTTGAATTTCTGCTGTGGCTTTATCGGCTTCTGTTTCGGGTTCCAACACTGATTCCGCTCTAAATTGGACGGCGTCCGATTCTTTGTAATCCACCCCTCTATCTATCGCTGCGAGAAATTTGCTATCGTCTCCTTCTTCAAAGATTTCTTCATTTTGGGCACCAGCTCTTTCAGCATCAATGCGTCTAGCCCATTGACCCGCTTTAACTTTTTCTTTTACGTTGCACGTGCTTCCTTGCCAGATGAAAACTTTATTACCTAAATCAGCAATAAAACAATCTTCTGAATCTAAAGAGTCTTTAGCGAATGGGACTTGAATCATTTTCATAGTGTTAATTCCATCAAATTCTTCAGCCGAAACGCGATAAAGAATGTTCTTCAACTCTGTGAATCCCGCAAAATCCCCTGTAGATACATCTTTGAGAAGAGTTTTTGCGTAATTCTTCTCAACAACCTTCATTGCGCCCATATTATTTATGGCTTTCATGAAATCAGATGTTTCTTGATTTTGATCAACAGTTATTATTTTTGCTGCTCCACCCCG
>JAUWHC010000430.1 GCA_030606095.1 Promethearchaeota archaeon
CTTTTTTAACCAATTTGGCATAATCCAAGCTAATGAGAATCCAACCGAAAAGATTACTGCTAATACTACCGTTGTGCCAAAAACAGCTACACTTATTAAATTACTTGGAGTCCCCCATAGAATATCAAATGGTTGGAAAAATTCAGGAATACCGTGAAAACTCATAATAAATGAGAGGATTGAAATTAATTTATATCTAACTTTTATCCATGGTTCAATATCTTGTTTTTTAATAATTTTATATGCTGAATAAGATGACCATGCCATCCAATTAAAAACTATAAGATTATAGGGAAGATCAAAAGAGACCTTTAAATAATAAATAAGAGGAGTACGCTCAATAGCCATCATTCCATGAAAAATTAACTGAATAATAGCTAACACTATTACTACAATAAGTATCAGTTTAGCAGGAGATTTACGATTTTTATAAAATGTTAAATTAGTAAAAATTACTGCAAAAATAAAACCGATAGTAATAAAAATCTCTTGGAAAAAATATCCTGGGTAAATGTCCAAAATATAATTACCAACAAATCCAATCGGTAATGCAATAAATCCCATCCCTAAACATGAAAGTCCTACAATTTTCCTTTGGATTCCCTTAATCAATAAAAAAATACCCACAGTGAATAAAGTACTAAGAAATAACATTAAAAGAGTTACAAAAATCCAGAATAAAATTACCAAATACATCTTAATCAAATTTTAAGAAAATATTAATTATTTAGATCGAAAAAAGACTTTTAATTTAAATCTTAGTGAAAAAAAAATAATTATTACGGATATATACAACGACATATTTTCTATTTAAACAGAGTAAATCATCGAGAGGTGAGACTCTCTTAAATCTATGGTTATAGCGCACAATTTAAGAACAATTCGAGAAAATTACGCTTCTTTAATCAATATAATAAATTTAGATCCTTTTTTATGATTCTCTTTGACTCTATCTTCGACCCATATCTTTCCTTGATAACTTTCAACCAATTTTTTTACTAATGACAAGCCTAAACCTAGCCTATTAAAACTACTGGACTCCAAAGTTCCCTTTTGAAAAATTGTAAGTTTCTGAGCATCTGGTATTCCTAATCCGTTATCAATGAATTCTAATCTGATAAAATTAATTTTATCTTGAACTTCTTTTAAAATATTTACTTGGATTTCAATTATAGAGTTTTTATTGTGTTTCACCGCATTATGTAAGATGTTTTCGAAGACATCTTGTAAGAGACTATTTGCTTTAACAAAAATTACTTCGTATTCTGTATTGCATTTCGAAAAAATTTGTTTTTTTGGAAACATATTACGAATATTTTCTAAGGAGATATCAATTAGGTTACAAACATTAATCGGAGTAATTGAGTTTTCAAAATCATTAGTCGAAGATATTTTTCTAATATTTGAGACGAGTTTTGCTCCACGATTTACCTGATCTTCAATCATGTCATATAAATCTTCTAAACTTATTTGGGTTTGAGTAATTTTTAAACTTAACTTACACAACTCGATTGAAGAGAGTATCCCTTGTAAGATGTTGCTTACATCGTGAGCAAACACGTCTTTATAAAATTCTGCTCTATTATATGCGTCCTTATATTTCTTTTCTGATTTTTTAAGAATTTTTTCTGTTTTAATTCTTTCTGTGATATCTTCGTAAGTGCTTAGCAATCCAACAACTTCTTTATTTATGTTATGTAAAGGAATCTTATTAGCATCAAGCCAAGCTTCTTTTTTATCTGCCTGAAGTTGAGGTAAAATTATGTGATATTCTGGCTTGTTAGTATCCATGACTAATTGATCGATTTCAAAAAATGACTCTGCCTCCGAAACTTTCCAAGGTAATTCGTAATCTGTTTTATTTATTATCTCATTGGGTGTACTAAGACCTGCAACTCTAGCAAAATTACTATTGCAACCCAAATATTTAGAGTTTATGTCCTTCCAAGAAATAAGTTGCGGAATATTATCTATTACTAACTGGAACATTTGTTTTTTTTCTCTTAATTCGTTTTCTATACCTTTTTGATTCGTAATATCCCGTATTATCCCTATAAAGAAATTAGGTTCGTTTTTTTTATTTTTAATTAAACTTAAACTTAATTCTCCTATAAATCTCGAATTATTCGCTCCAATAAAATTGTATTCTACCATTTTTAAAAATCCTTGATCTATAGCTTTTTCAAGATCTTTTTTAAATGGCTCTCGGTCTTCTGATACTACGAAATCTATTATATTTTTTCCAATAAAATCTTCTATCCTTTTTGTAGCATAAAAATTTTGAATTTTTTGTGAAATATTTATGATACATCCTTCTAAGTCTAGAATTACGACTAAATCTGGGAATGTTTTCATTAAGCCATTATATAAATTGATAATCATTTTAAATAGATTGTCAATTTCCATTCCATCCTTATTATCGTTGGAAAATACCATAGACTGTAATTCCTCTTCGAATATAAACAATTCTTAATAATTTTACTTTGATATTAAATTTGCATATTTCCTAATGTCATTTTGTTTTAAGAGAAAACTTTTATATAAGATGAAAGTTATATATAAGTTGAAAGTTATATATAAGTTGAAACTTATAAACTTAAATAAGAGCTTAAAATAATGGAGAGTAAAAGACTAAAAAA
>JAUWHC010000018.1 GCA_030606095.1 Promethearchaeota archaeon
AAATCATGAGATGAAACATAAGCGAATTGCTGCAGATCCTCGTTAGAACGTTCTAAATCCTCAATAATGTTTTTTAAATCAAATTCTCTCTTTGATAGTTGATCAGATAGGTACAATATAATAAATCCAACAAATATTAACGATATGGTACTAATAATATCATTAAAAGTATCTGGAATAAAGTTATCTTGCCTTATAATCAAATGAATAACTATTAAAACTGTAGATAAAAATATAGGTACAACCAAACCTTTTTTCTTCCACCATAAACACGCTAAAATTGAAGGAAAATAGAAAAAATATGTAATAAGAATGTTTATTTTAAGTACTAGTTCAAAATAAAATATTATTAAAAACGAAATAATTACTAAAACCAAAACAATTAAGATCTTAGCTTTGTCTTCTCTTAATTTGAATCTCATTTTATTTGAAAATTTATTTTTAATATGTGTAAAAATTTCGAAAAATAATAATTTGTAAGAATTATTAAACTATAAATATACATTTAAAATGAATATTATTCAATTAAAAGATTTATTTATTTTTAGTATTTATTATTTCAATATTTTTTTAATCCTAAATGCATAAGGTAAATTAAAATGGAAAATGATAAAATAGACATTTTATTAATTGAAGATAATACCGTAGATGTACGTCTTATACAAGAATTATTAAAAAAATCATCAGATTTTTCTTATGATTTAGAATCATTTTCACGCCTTTCTGATGGTATGAATCGTCTTAAAAACAAAAATTTTGATATAATTTTATTAGATTTAACACTTCCAGATAGTGATATTGAATCTACTATTGAAAATGTGCTAGAACTCACTTCAAAAACTCCAGTTATAGTTTTAACAGGTTTAGATGATAAAGAAATTGCACTAAATTCTCTCAAAAAAGGATTTCAAGATTATTTATTAAAAGGAGAACTTAATGCAAATATTCTAAAAAGAGCTATATTGTATGGAATTGAACGGCATAAAACTGAGTCTAAAAAAGCAAAAAAGAAAGATATTAAGATTGAGTTAGACAATAAGGACAAAATGATTCTTAATATTTTACAAGATAATTATAAAATTTCATATAAAGAGATAAGTGAGAGAGTGAGTTTAGCGGCAAGTACAATACATAACCGCGTACAGAATATGTTGAACGAAGGAATTATAGAAAAAGTTGATACAATTGTTGATCCATTGAAAGTAGGCTATAACACCATAGCTTTTGTACATCTTTTCATTAACCCTTTGAAATTGAATGATATAGCCCAAAAATTGACACAATTTGATGAAGTTCAGCTTGTAACCACTTCAGCAGGAGAACATAATCTAATTTTGAAACTTATTGCAACTAACGAGAAAAATCTCTGGAGATTTATTAATGAAAAAATTAAAAGTATTAAGGGAGTTAACCCAGATATTAAAGTATTAAGTTTTATAGATATTTTTAAAACGACTCACAATATTTGCTTTAAAATAGAAAAATAAGAAAGAATTTTGGTCTTTTTATAATTAAATGATTTATTTAGGTTATTATGGAAAAATTCCTCTTAATTCAATAGCTTTACTTAACCTTGATATCGCAATCATATATGCTGCTATCCTTAAAGTCACTTTTTTCTCCTTCGACAGATTATAAACTTTTTCAAATGCCTCAATCATAATATTTCTTAATTCTTGGTTAATCCGATCCAATTTCCAAAAATAACTTTGAAGATCTTGAACATATTCAAAATAAGAAACACATACACCACCTGCATTAGCTAGAATATCTGGCACGACGATTATTTCTCTTCTTTTCAGAATTTCATCTGCTTCTGGGGATGTTGGGCCATTAGCTCCTTCTAATATAACCTTACAATTTATATTATTCGCATTTGATTCAGTTATTTGATTTTCTATCGATGCCGGAATTAAAACATCGCATTCGGTTTCTAAAAGTTCTTTATTACTAATGAAAAAGTAATCCCTTTCATAGAAATCTTTTAATAATCCATTTTGATCTCTCCATTCTAACAATTCTTTTATGTTCAAACCTTCTTCATCAAATAAGCCACCACTAATGTCTGAAACTGCTATTACTTTAGCTCCCTCTTCATATAATATCTTAGCAATGTTTCCTCCAACATTTCCAAATCCTTGAATTACAATCTTTAAGGATTTTAAATCTAAATCTAATTTTTCACATATAGCTTGAAGTATAAAATATAATCCTCTTCCTGTTGCTGTTTCTCTTCCAACAGAACCTCCAATCTCGATTGGCTTTCCAGTAACTACTCCTGGAACTGACTTTCCCTTTTGCATTGAATATACATCCATGATCCATGCCATAATTTGGGGATTTGTGTTAATATCTGGAGCAGGTATATCGATATCAGGACCTATTACATTAATAATTTCAGCGGTAAATCTTCGAGTTAACCTTTCAAGTTCTTTTTTTGAAAGTTTGCTAGGATCAACACACACACCACCTTTTGCCCCCCCTAAAGGAAGATTTAGCAGACTATTTTTCCAAGTCATCCACATCGCAAGAGCTTTAACTTCGTCAAGGAAAACACCTTCAGAATATCGTAACCCACCTTTCCCAGGACCTCGAACTGTAGAGTGGTGCACTCTATATCCCTCAAAAATCTCAAGATCTCCATTATCCATAATAATTGGAATCGATACAATTAATGAACGTTCTATCCTTTTAAGGTACTTTCTAATATTTCTATCTAAACCCATCTTTTCAGCAACTATGTCAAATTGCTTTTTTGCCATTTCAAATGGATTCTTATCTGTTTTGATCCTCTCCTTAATTTCTAATTCCTCAACTTCATCGGTTAAAACTACAAGTTTTTTATAAATAATCTTCACCTTTTTTATTTATAATTTTTAATTTATCCGAATAAAATTCAATTTTAACTTTTATCAGTATATTTATTAGTAAATTGATCTAATTAAATAGATACAATTAAAATATAAAAATCCTTAATAATAAACTTAACGAATTATCTTCGTTCATCATTATATAGAAACGAATTATCTTCGGAACTCCCAATGTTTAAGAAAATATAATTCTATTTATGATTAGAATTATAAAAATCTTAAATTGAATCTGAGAAAAAAATATAATTTTTACGATTTTTAATAGAAATAATGCGAATAAAGGGATTTTATAATTTCTAAAAACAAAACTTTTGAATCTTGCTAAATTTTGTAATGTATCCGATTTATAACAAAAATCGAAATTAACCCAATATTTTTTAAAGAAAACCCTAACTATATATTTAATATTGTTTTAATATTTTAAAAGAAAAGTGAGTATTATGAGAGAAGAAACTGATTATACTGAAGCCATCGAAACGTACAAAGACGATAGTAACGTAATCATCGAACCATGGGGTCGTAGTATTGATCACCTCCGGCTTACAATCATCGGAAAAGAAGGAACAGCTTATTACAAAGGGAAGTTTATTTTCGAAATTAAGTTCCCGGAAAATTATCCATTTGCCCCTCCCTACGCATACGCAGTCACATTGATGTGGCATCCGAACATAGATTCATCCATACCTCCTGGGAAGCTTAATATTTGTTTGGATTTAATTAACCCCGATTTAGTAGGGAAGGTGGACGCTTCGACAGGAGCTAGTGGGTGGACACCTTCAAAAACATTAACTAATATCATAGAGGCTTTAAAGGGCATGATGCACGTAGAATTATTTACACTTTGTAATAATGCGTAAAACCGCCCTTTTTTAATCCAGGAGATCCTTTGAACCACGAAGCAGGGGAACAATATTTCAGGGCTTTGAAAAAGTTTCAAGCTAAAGCTAAGTCCTGGACTTCAAAATACGCCATGGATTAATATAAATAATATTTTTTTTAATCTTATTTTTTATAGAATAAGCATATACTTTAACCAATTATCAAGGAAAATGGCATAAAAACTCGAATTGATGGAGAAAAATGTATCGAATATTTTTACGAAACTACGGGATGTTCTATTTGTATAAAGGAATGTCCATTTCACAAAATTGGATATAAAGCTATGTATTATTCGCGTTTATAAATTGATTTGAAAATTTATAACGAAAACTTATTTTTTATGTAAAATTATCTTATTTATTCATTAGTCTTGTTGAATATGAAACATGGATAAGAGTAAAATACTTCCACTGAAAGATAAGAAAGTAATTGTGTTCGATTTAGATGGTACGATCGTTAGATTAGCGGCAGATTGGTATTCATTAAAAAAAGTTTTAAACGATCGTTATTCTGAACATTTTCAAGATGACTGTCAATTTACTAGTATTTCTGCTTGCCTTAGTGAAATTGTCGAAAAGGGAGATGAAGCGGAATTACAACATAATTTTGATGTTATTAAGCAATACGAACTTGATAATATCGAAAAGAACGAACCTATTGAAGAGACAATCTACTTTATCAATAATACAAAATTATTTGGCGTAAAAAGGGCCACTAAACTAGCCATTTTATCCTTAAATACAAGACAAACTATTGAAAAATCCTTAGAATTAGCAGGAATAAGCGATAAATTTGACTCTATTTTAGGAAGAGAAGATGTAAGAAGCTGGAAACCCGAACCAGAAGGATTATTAAAGATTATGGAACATTATAAGGTCAACAAAGAAGAAATGATTTATTTCGGTGATTTAGAGAAAGATATAATGACTGGTGCTAACGCGGGAATTGAAACTCACTATATTGACGCTCTCATAAACCTTGTTAAAAGTTATAAAAAGATTTAAAATGAATTTATTTTAAATAATATTTTTTATAAATTAAATTATGATAATTAGATTTTGGGATTGGTTGCGTAGATTTTTCCCGTGGTGGGTAAGATATTACAACAGATTTGAAGTTAGGGGGATTGAAAACCTTCCAAATGAAGGAAGTGCGATTATCGCTCCAAATCACTCTGGTGGTTTAGATTTAGACAATTTTTGTCTCATGAGCGCACTCGAACAGTTCAAAGATAATTACCCAACAAGAAAGCGAATATGGTTATGCTATTGGGATAAATGGGCAGTTGGAGATAATTTATGGTCATCTTGGGTGCAGAAATTTACTCCGATTCCTATTAGCCTTACAGGAAAAGGAATACCTTATCAAATTGTAGATAAACTTGTAGAGGGAGGAGAACTAATTGCAACGATGCCTGAAGGGCATTCTGCGGCGCTTCATGAAGGATATAGACTATGGAAATTCTATCCGGGTGTTATTAAACTTCATTTACGTTATAAAATCCCCATTATTCCTACTGCAAGTATAGGGTTTGTGAAAGCAGCGCCAATAATTACTCATCGATATAATCCAAATTTAATCCCTCCTTGGGAAAAGGAATTGATGCTCCCTTTTATTTTTCCATTCAAATTAATTTTACATTTTGGAAAACCAATAACATTTGAAAAGTATTTCAATCAAGATGTAGATAAGGAAACAATGTTGAAATTGGCTAACGATGTTAGGAAAAAAGTAAAGAAAATGATCTCATTATATCGTAAAGATGTTAGTTGGGCAGTCCCTTATGGAAAAAAAGTAAAAAATTACATGTAAGTAATTACTACATTGTATTTCTTGATCTCTGATTCTACTTTTGCCTTTCCTAGAGGCGTGAGAGTAATAACATCGTTACTTTTGATTTTCAGAGCTGTCAATTTTATATTTGGGTCTTTAAACTCACCGCTCATATAAGGATTCCAAAACATTTCTTTGTTCACCGGATTAGTAATCAACCATAGGATAGGTTCTAAATTATGTCCACTTATTCTCATAGCCTTAAATACATACCCTATGTTTGCGTCAAATGGAACAACGATTTGAACATTTTCTTCTCCTTCAATGTCTCCACAGGCAAGGCAATCTTCCCTTTTAATTACATCTAGATGGTCGAATTGCCCATACACCCCATTATAATTGATGTAAGGAGGGTCCATTGGAGGGCCAATATTCCTTCCATGTATTCGAAATAATAATTTTAACGCTTCTTGGGATTGTATGCTAGAAATAATAGAGCTTACAGATTGAATTGCCGCAATTTTATTTCCTAAAATATTTTCCATTTCTTCGAACTTATAATCAGGTCCGAAAGTATCTTTAATATTATCTTTCCATTCTTGAATCTCTTCAGGAGATAGGCTTTCTAACTTTTCGGGAGAAACATTTTCATCAAACACTCTTTTTCTTAAATCTATCAATTCTTTCTGAGCAAAAGCCTTCAGTTTTACTACATCATCGTCCATGTTCATATCAGGTTTAAAACCGTTTTCTTTTTCGAATAGTACTTCTGCTTTTATAACGCAATGATTCCTATTTCTTGGAAGCCCTTTCAATGTACACGCCGCGACCAATTTATCGTCTGCAGGTGGAATAGGGACCATACAACGATAACAAGGAGTTAAATCCAAAACTTTACCAGCGTATTTTTTATCAAATTCTTCTTCAACTTTTTTTCTAACTAGTCTTCTGAAAGGCTCAAGTTTCTCTTGCTTTAACCTATCAATTAAATACTCTAGTTGCTCTATTTCTTTCTGAGCGTCTAAGTATTCCGGATTGTCAAATTCCCACATTTCACTGTCGACTATTTTTTCGATCTCGATTTCTCTCTTTTTATATTGAAGATCAGAACCTTCTGGAATAATAATTTGTACGTGTCCTTCAAATCCTACGGTTCCCCCCTCTACCATAGGTTTTTTTATCCTTAAACAAATTTTATTCAAATCTAACCTTGCGTTAAAGTTATCCAAAGCGGCAATGATAACGTCGCATTCTTCATAAACCGACATTTGTAATTTTTGGAGCTTTTCAAAATAATAATCGATGTTTAAAAAAGGATTCATTTCCTTTAATCTTTCTGCGGCTACTTCTGCCTTAGGACGACCTTCATCGCCCGGCTTGAACAACATTTGACGGTTAAGATTGGACGTTTCGATAGTATCTAAATCTACCAACACTATTTTCCCAATTCCCATTAAGGCAAAGTCTTTTGCTATTTCACAACCCAAAGCCCCAACTCCGACAATCATAACGCAACCTTTGCTAACAATCTCTTGGTCCCACCCATCAATTAATTGCTGTCTCGCGTACATTCGCGATTTTTTGATATCTTCCTTGTTTACCGTCATTATAAATATCCTTAATTTTTATAATATTATATATTATTAATTTTTCATAGAAATATAAATTCTTTTAGTGTGTTTTATTGAAAAAGCAATTTATAGTAATTTTAATGATTTTAACACTTCCAATAGCCCAATTTTTCGTTTTAGGAATAATTGATTATGAGTACCCTCAAATAGTCGAATCGCGCTTAAAATGTTCGAATATTGATAATACCTTCCAAATTTCACCAAGTAAAATAAAAATTAATTCTAAGTACAACGCACAAGATTATATTGGCTTGCAAGATAGTCTTTGGAATAATGGATTAACGGGAAAAAATGTAACTGTTGCTGTATTAGACACAGGAATTTTTGCTAATCATAGTGTGTTTACAAATAGTGGAAAATTAGATTGGTTTGAAAGAATTGTTAACTTCTACGATGTGATTGAAAATCAATCAACTATTCCACGAGACGATCACGGTCACGGAACATGGACAACATCAATTTTAGGAGGAAATTGTAGCGAATATCAAGGGGTAGCACCAGATGTAAATTTGGTAATATTGAAAATTTTCGATAGTACTGGAGAAACCAACGCTTCCATATTGGAAAAAGCTATTAATTGGGTTATTCAAAATAAGGATGTTTTTGATATAAAAATTGTTAGTATGAGTTTTGGAGCAAAACCAGAACCTGATAATCACAATGAAATTGCCCGTATTCATAACTTAGCTAGAACCCTTATTGAAAACGGAATACTAGTCGTTGCAGCGGGAGGTAATGATGGGGACCCTTCTAAAGAATATGGAGATGAGTCTATTAACGCTCCTGCTTCAGATAAGACGGTTCTTGCTGTTGGGGGCGTAGATTACAGCGGAAACATGTATCCAAGTAGTGCAAAAGGTCCGACTTTTGAAGGCGCCATAAAACCAGACGTGTGTGCTCCCGCTGTTGGCGTAATTGGCGCGGACAAAGACTCTCACAACAACTATAGCTACGGAACCGGTACTTCTGGAGCAACGCCTTTCGTAGCAGGATTAGCAGCATTGATGTTAGAAAAAAAAGAAAATTTAACTCCGTTACAACTAAAAAATATAATCTCATTAACTTCATTTAAGACGGTCAACCCACGAGTGATTCAAGATAATATACAAGGATGGGGGATTATACAAGGTTACTCCGCCTTAGACGCCTTAAATAACCCAATAGTAATTAATGAAAGTACGGAAATAGGATTATCTCTAAACCAAAACTTTAGCGTTTATTGCCAACCGATTAAACTTAAACCAAATCATTACTTTTTTGAATTAAATCAACTTGAATCGGCGCAAGCAGAAATGTATTTATTCAATATGGCTCCTAACGAATATGGATCTCCAATCCTAATCTCTCACACCATAAACCAACTAATTCCAGATAATCTTGATAAAAGAATGGGCGTTTTCGTAAGTGAAGTTAACAATTATTATTTAGTTGTAAAATTAGTTCAGAGAGCTTCAGGAAGTTTTTTAATACGACTAGTTTTTGAATATAGAAATATGGCATTTATAATTTTGTTAGGAATTAATGTTATTAGTCTGATTTACATCAGAAAATTAACTTTGAGTTTTAAAAAAAGAGATGGTATATATAGATTAATTTGAACCTATTTTTTTTCTTTTTTCGATATTTCTTTAAGCATTTTCTTAATGTCGTCCGATTTTTCTTTATCTTTAGCTAATTTGAGCTTTTCTTTTCTCTTCTCTGTATCTTCCTTCGATTTCGATAATTCCTTCGTAAGTTCCTGCTTTAAATCAATAAATTCTTTCATATCCTTTCGAAATTCTTTTGACTCGGAAACGATTTGTTTGCTTTTTTGTTGGGCTTTTAACTCATCTTGTTGCATTTTAATTTTAATTAACTTCGAAACCTCAATAGATAAATCGCTCACTTCTCCAACTACCGCTTTTAATTTTATTTCTTCTTTTTTTACTTGGTGCTCTTTCTTTCTTCTTTGAATTTCTAAATCTTCGCGAATTTTTTTGATTTTCAAATTTTCTTCTTTTGTTCTTTGTTCAAAGAGTCGTGTATTTTCAATCTCTTTCTGAATGTATTTTATTTGTTCAATCCATCCAATCTGTTTAAACTTTTCAATTGCACTGTTGAACTTTTTATTAGCTTTTTTAAAGTCATATACGATTGCAGCTTGTTTTCCCTCGTCTATTAGTCTTAAACCTTTTTCTTTTTTTATCTCCATATCTCGTTTAGATTCGAATAATCTTTTTACCTTTACTTGTTGTTGTCTACTTTTTATTTCGTATTCTATACGTCGTTTTTGAATCTCTTCTCTAAAGAGCTCATAGTCGCGTTGCCTTATATTTTTAGCCTCTGCTTCCAATTTTTTCTTTTCTACAAAATCTGCTTTCTGTTGAATGAGATCTTTTATCAGTATATTTAAATTATTAATCTCAGGTTCCCAACCAATTTTTTCGGCTAGTATATCTCTTGCTTGAATATACAATAATATTGCTTTGTCAAAATTAGGAACCCCTCTCTTAAGAAATTTCCCTCCTTCTTCAAGAAGAGAATATGCAGCTTCTCTGTTAGTTAGTTGATCTTGTACTACTCTTTCCCTCTGTTGAAGAGCTAACTGTTGCGCAATCCTTTTCTCTTTTTCTTGCTTTTTTCTCTCTTCTAATATTTCTTTTAAATGTTTCTCTTCTTTAAGCCTCTCTAATTCTCTTTTCAGTTTATGTTGTTCGTCAAATTCTTTCTGTTTTTTGAGGTTGATTACTTTTTCAATCATATTATTAATAGAATCTGTTGGAAATTGGATTTCGTTTAAAATTAGCATTGCTTTTCTATAACTTGCAATGGCTAGATCATACTCTAATCTATTAATATAATGCTCAGCTTTTTCTAAAACCAGAAAAGCTTCATCTTTTCTCTTTTCAAGTTTGGCTTGTAACAATTCCATATTTCCAATTTCAATCTGCTTTAATTTTAAGCGCTCTTTTTTTTTCCTTATATCCTCAGCAACTTTCTTTTGAAACTCGTTTTCTTCTCGCTCCTTTTGAACTTTGAATTCTAATTCTTTCTGTTTTTGCAATTCATGTTCTCGTTTTTTCTCTTTGACTTTAACGATTAATTCTTTTATTGAATCTGTTGGAAATTGAATTTCGTTTAATATTAATTCCGCGCTTCTATAATATTCAAGCGCCTTGTCGTTTTTTCCTTGTTTTACAAAGGCATTGGCTTCATCAAATATTTCAAATGCTATGTCTTTACGTTTTTCTAAGTAGATCTTTAGGTCTTCTCGTTCTTTAACTTTGATTTGTTTAGCTTTCATTTTTTCTTCTTCGTACTTCATACTTTCTACAATAGTTTGTAGAAAATGCTTTTCTTCCTCAGTTTTTTTTATTATGAGTTCAAATTCATGCTGTTTTGCTAAATCATCTTTGCGCTTTTTTTCTTGTATCTTGCGAACCATTTCTTTAACTGTATCCGTTGGAAATCGGATTTGAGTTAAAAATAACTCTGCTTGATAATACATGTCTATAGCATCCTCGTATAACCCTTGCTTTAATAACGCTTCTGCTTTATCCATAATTTTAAAGGCTTCTAATTTACGTTGTTCCAAATAATTTACTAAATCTTCCCTTTTTCGAAGCTCAATTTTCTTAGATATCATCCTGTCTTTTTCACTTTGAAGATGTTCAGCTATTTTTCTCTCGAACTCTCTTTCTTCGTCTATTTGTTTTTTTAAATGTTCCCTTTCTCGAATAATTCTCTGATCTTTTTCCTTCTTTTTAAACTGGATTGATCGAATTGTATCTTCTAATAAGATTATATAACTTCCTGTCCATCCAATGTCATTTAACATGCTAAGAGCGTTATGATAAGATTGCAAAGCTTCGTCAAAGCTTTCTTGCCTTAGTAATAAATCAGCTTCGTCAATAACTTTGAACGCCTCTTTCTCTTTTGCGATGTTTTCTGCAATTAACTCCTTCTTTTCTACAACTAATTCTCTCTCTTTTTGCATTTTAATTTTTTCTATTTTTCGTTGACGTTTGATGTGGTCAAGAAATTGTCTGTTAGCGGTTTCTTTTTTGATCGTTTCTTGAAACGCTTTTTGTTTCCATAGTTCTTTCTCTTTCTTTTTTATTTCTATATCGCTAATAGCTTGATTAATCAACGGTAGTTCTTCTACCCATTGAATTTGAGCAAATATCTCACTTACATTTCTATAACTTTCAATTGCCATATCAAATTCCCCTAAAGATAGAAAATTTTGGGCTTCTTCTAGTATTTTAAAACCTTCTTCTTTTCGTTTTTCTCTAAATATGACTTCTTTTTCGCGTTCTCTTAAAGTAATTTCTTTTTGTTTTATCTTTTCTCTCTGAGCTTTCATTTCTTTAATTGCAATCTCTTGAAACGCTCTATCCTCTCTTTCTTTTGTAATGAGAGCTAATATATCCCTTTGTTTTTTAATTCCAGTCTCACGCTTTTTATTTTCTATCTCAACAATTGCATTTCCAATTTTTTCAACTTCATCATACCATTGAATTTCCGCAAAAATATTTGTTGCTAATTGGTATAATTCTATAACCTTTTCGTAATTTCCTTTTTCCAATAACTTCTGCGCTTCGCCTAATACTTTAAAGGCTTCTTCTTTTCTCCTTTCTCGATGTTCTAATTCTGCATCTCGTTCCCTTAACTTTATCTCTTTTTTACTTAATCTTCCACGCTCATCTTGTAATTGCTTAGATATCTGTTTTTGAAACGATTGCTCTGTTTTATATCTGTCAATAGATCTCTGTAAATTCTTTTGCTTCGTTAAAGATTGCTCTTTTTTCCTACTTTCAAGTTCTCTTATGGAATCTTCAATTAAATGCAATTCTTCGTCCCATTGGATGCCAGCAAAAATATTTCCAGCAGTTTGATAGGCTAATATAGCGTTATCTAAATTAGATTGATTTATGTATTCTTCTGCTTCTTCTAAAGCCTTAAAAGCAGCGTCTTTACGTTGTTCTCTATATTCTATTTCGTCCCTTTTTAAATCTAATGCAATTTCCCTTTGTTTAATTCTCTCTCGTTCCTTCGCTAATTCTATTGAAATATGTTGTTGGAAATCTAAATCAGCTTTACTTCGTCGTTCTAATTTCTTTTGTTGTTCCAGTTCTTTTTCTATCTGAGTTTCTTTTAATGTGTTGATACTAGATATTGTAGACTTAATTGTTCCCGCATACGATTCCCAACCCGCTCCTAAACCTTTTAAAAGTTCTAACGCTTTTTGATATTCTATAATAGCTTTATTAAAGTCGTTCCTTTCCTTTAAAATATTATCGGCGTTATCTAAAGTCGTAAAAAATTCGTTCTCTTTCCTAGTTTCTTTTCTTCTTTTTTGTTCAAATTGTAATCTTTTTTGCTCTAGCTCTTTTGCTGTTTGTACAATCTCTTCTCTTTCTTTTAAGAAAATTTTGTCTTGTAGATTTTTTAAATCGATTTCTCGTTTTTGTTTCAGGTTTTCAGTTTTTTCCTCATATTTTTGCTTCTCTTCTATACTTTTGATAAAATTAACGATAGGTTGAATGTAAGAATCCCATTCTATGGATTTAAATAATTCTATTGCCTTTTCATACTTAGTTATGGCTTTATCGTATTTTTTTTCTCGCTCCAGCTTTTTTGCAATATCTATTTGGTTGAACGCGTCTATTTGAATCTTTACTTCGTCCTTTTTAAATTCTACGAGTTCTAATTCACCGAATTCTTTAGTTTCAACTTCTCTTTTTATAAAGCTTCGTTCTAAAGGCTTCTGTTTTTTAATTATTTCAAATTCTTTTTTGTCTTTTCTTAATTTTTGAACTAGTAGGGCTATATTTTGTGTCTGGGTTTGCCACCCTATTAAGTTTAATAGTTCAATAGCTTTTTCGTAATTCTCTATCGCTTTATCAAACTTATTGTCTTTTTCGAAAAACTTTGCATTGTCAATAAACGCAAAAGCATCGGTTTGAATTTGTTCTTCTCGTTGTTTCGCTTCTTTATATCTTTTTAGTTCTTCTGCTTTAGAAGCAATTTTCTTTTTACCAAAAGCATCAACAATCTGAGGCTCATTTTCTAGTTGTTGAGACTCAATTTCTTTTTGCGTTTGAATTATTTTTTGCCGTTCCAAATTCCCCGCAAGATCGCTTATTTTATTCTTCAAATTAGCTAATTGAGTTTCAGTCCAACCTGATTGAACCAATAATTTAATTGCTGACATATATTGGTTAATAGCGTCTTCAAGAAATCCATCAGATTCTAATTTTTGAGCTCCATCTAGTAAAGAAAACGCTTGATCTTGTATTTGATCAACTTGAGCCCTAGAACGCTCTTGCCGGTAGAAAATCTCTTGCTTAGCTAATTTTTTTAATTCTTCAATTCGGGAATAAATTTCATCAATTCGTTGCATCAAGTACCCGCTATTTTTAAGGTATTCTGCAGCAGCTTCATAATGTTCTATAGCCTTTTCTATATGACCTTCCTGCTCGAACTTCTGGGCTAAGCTTAAGTATCTTACAGCTTCTTGGGCCAACGCTTCATTATTCTCCATTTTAAAACTAACTCATTGTTTTTCAATTTAAATTGAATTGTTAATAAGATTAGAGTGAAATCATTCTTATTTCTTACAATAAATTAAACCGATTTATTAATTAAACTTTTTATATTTTAATGATTAACCTTACTAACTAAAAATAACCGTTAAAAGTCATTTTAGTGCCATTTTTGATGCTTAATCTTTATTTCTTTATTTGGTATGGGGGCGTATAATATATGGATAATAATAATTTTAAAATAACAATTGATTTTGAACCGATCTCAAGAAGATTATACTACACAAGGGACGATAATATTTACCAATTGTTGATTAATTCCGGTATCCGTGTTAGATCACTATGTGGTGGCCTTGGAACGTGCGGTAAGTGTAAAATTATGGTTCAAAAAGGAAATAAATGTTTAAATTCTCCCACAGATTCAGAGAAGGCCATTTTAACTCCAACAGAGATCAATGAAAGCTGGCGGTTAGCGTGCCAAAGTAGGATCGCGGACAATCAAATTCCACTCTTGGAAACACTGCAACCACCTCAAATTAGAATTTTTTTACCTCAAGAACTCTTAGTTGAAGATTTTAAGATTTTAACTTCAGGTTTAAATAAGGGAGTTAGCCTAAATCCAAATGTTAAGAAGCTGTTTGTAGAAATTAATAAACCAAATTTAGACGATCCCATTCCAGATTTGGAAAGAGTATTAATTTCCCTCTCGTCTAAAAACGGAAATTTTAAAGATATAAATAAGTTTTTAGTAGAATTTGAAGCTTTAAAGAAATTGCCTAAAATTTTAAGAGAAGAAAACCATCGCATTACAATAACTCTACACGACAACAATAAAATCATCGATTTTGAAGCGGGTAATAAAGTTGATAGAAATTACGGAATCGCGTTTGATATTGGAACTACAACTTTAGTAGGTTATCTAATAAACTTGAACGACGGAAAGGTTTATTCTGTCGCCTCAGCACTTAATCCACAAACTGCCTATGGAGAGGATGTCATTACACGGATTACATATGTTAAAGACAACGAAGATGGACTTCAAAAACTAAGTTCTGCTGTTATAGACGCTTTAAATGATATAATAAAAAAAAATTGCGCAAAAGCTAAAATTAAACCTTCGGATATATGTGAAGCCACTGTTGTTGGTAATTCTGTTATGCACCATATTTTTCTAAATATTGATCCTACATATATCGGTTTAAGCCCGTATGTGCCAGCAGTTAAGCGAGGATTAAATTTAAATTCCAAAGATATAAATCTTAAGATCTCGCGAGGAGGAAAAGTATATATGCTTCCTTTAATTGCTGGGTTCGTTGGAGCAGATACAATAGGCGTAATTCTATCTTCAGAAATAGATAAAGAGTCAGAGCTAACTTTAGCAATTGATGTGGGAACGAATGGCGAGATAGTTGTTGGTAATAGGGATATATTAACCACCGCCTCGTGCGCAGCGGGGTCTGCTTTAGAGGGGGCTCACGTAAAAGATGGAATGAGAGCCGCAGCTGGAGCGATCGACGCAATTAAAATCCACCCCGACGATTTAACCGTTGAGTATACTACGATAAACAACAAAAAACCGATTGGAATTTGTGGTTCTGGATTAATTGACGCCGTAGCAGAAATGTTAAAAGCTAAGATTCTTACCAGAAGTGGTAGTTTCAACAAACAATTTATTGATCACGAGCGAATTATAAAAAACGATAAAAACTTCGAATTTATTATTGCAAAGAAGGATGAAACTTCAAATAAAAGAGACATTAAAATTACGCAAAATGACGTTAGAGAATTACAAATGGCTAAAGCAGCGTTCTTTTCTGGAGCGCAATTAATTTTAAACCATATAAATCGAACAAGAAACACCAAACTCGAAATTAAACAAATCTTTTTAGCTGGAGCTTTTGGCAATTATATAAATAAAAATAACGCAAAATTTATAGGAATGATTCCCGATATTTCAGACGAAAAAATTTATCAAATTGGAAACGCTGCGGGAATAGGGGCTCAGAACTGTTTATTAAATACAAATTTGAGAAAAAAAGCTGGTAAATTACTTAAAAAAATAGACTACGTTGAAATCGCAATAGAAAAGGATTTCCAAAGACAATACGCCGAAGCCATGTATTTTCCTCACCATAATCTAGAACTTTTTCCTAACTTAAAAATATACAAAAACATTCCTAAAAGATAAATAAACTTTTAGACTTACATTTTTTATTACAAATGTAAAGTGAGTTCAAAATTAAACAAAGGATTATTTAAATTTTTGTTAATTTTAATTTAAAAGGAGTATAAAAGTATTTAAGAAATAAATCAATTTTAAATGAAAAGAATTAAATAAACAAAATTTAATATTAAGATAATAAATTTATTAAAATTATAATTAAGAAATTTATTTTCAAATAATTTGTGGTGTAAGTTATAGCATGTCAAGTTTTAAACTGAAAGTATTGCTAACTGGAGCTGCCGCTGTCGGTAAGACCAGTCTGGTTCAGAGATTTATCAAGAATCGTTTTGCGGCGAATTACAAATTAACCGTTGGCGTAGACATTCTCACCAAAGACGTTGAGTTCAAGCAAGGAGAGGTGGCAACTCTTTCAATATGGGATATCGGGGGGCAGCAACGCTTCGAGTTCATCCGTTCGACATTTTATAAAGGCGCCGCAGGAGCTTTGTTAGTTTTTGACTTAACAAGAGAACAAACCTACATTGAGGTAAGAAAGTGGCTAACAGAAATCCGTCAGTTTGCCGGTCAAGATATACCGTTTGTACTAATAGGAAATAAATACGACTTACTGGAGGATGTTGGTGAAGTTAT
>JAUWHC010000063.1 GCA_030606095.1 Promethearchaeota archaeon
AATTTAAAAAATTTTATTATTTAATAAAATAAAAAATAAATGGTTATTTATGGTAAAAAGCCGTTATTCAAAAATTAATTAAAACACGCGACGCTATTGTGATGTGGTGGACAAAAGCATAGCATATTTGCGTTAGTAAATTAAAAAACAAATTAAAAAAGGAAAAAGAAGAGAAAATGAAAAAATATATCGTTTATATCTTGCTGGGCGTATTATATCCCCTAATTAAATTAATTTTTATGATATATGGGTTTTTAGGTCCACGTGCTATAATATATGGAATAATTACTGGCGGTGTAACGATCTGTGCGGGAATTTTCGCTACTATAGAATTTAGGAAAAAAGATGATAAAGTGCGTAAACCCGTTGGACATTGGTTGGCTGTTTTATTGCCATTGGTAATTCTTCCACTTACTCCATTAATTATGATATCTGAGAGAGGATTGGAATGGTTACAAGAAATGGATAAACTGATTATATTCATAATATTTGAAGTTCTTGCAATTGCTCAATTTATTATGGCTATTAGTATGAAAAAAAATTTATTGAACCATAATAACTAATCTTAAAAAAATGTATAGTATAGGTATCGATATTGGTTATACATCAATTAAAATGGCTTTAATTGATAATAGCGACACTCTTATTTATCACAAATATCTATTACACCGAGGAGATACTATAAATACTTTAAAGGAAGCTATTCAAGATATATTAAACTCTTTTACAACTAAGGAAATAACATATGGCTCTATAACGGGAAGTGGTTTTAAGTTTTTGGAGATAAAGAAATCCATTGAATTTATAAATAATATTACAGCTATAATTGAAGGAACAATAAAAGTAAATGAAAACGCTGAATCGATTATTGAAATTGGAGGTCAACGCGCTACATTCATAACAAAATTCCGTTCTGCTGATAAGTCAGGTATAAAGATTTCTATGAATGGGAATTGCTCTGCAGGTACAGGATCTTTTTTGGAAGAACAAGTATCTCGATTAAATCTAAACTTAGAAGATTACTCTACTTATATAGAAAGGGCAAAATCTATACCTAGAATAGCAGGTAGATGTAGTGTTTTTGCTAAGACAGATATTATCCATCATCAACAAGAGGGAAAGTCAATAGAAGATATCCTTCTTGGTCTTTGCTATGCTGTAGTTAGAAATTACAAAAATTCAGTCGTGAAAAACCTTACAATAAAGAAGCCAATTGTTTTTATTGGTGCTGTTGCGAATAATAAGGGGATAATAAAAGCTTTGAATGAAATATTAGAACTAAAGAAGGGAGACTTGATTATCCCCGCCCATTTTAACATCATTGGAGCAATTGGTGCAGCAATAATTTCACATAGGAAAAAAAAGAAAATCGATCTTGAAAAACTAATTGAAGATATAGATACAAATGTTTATAAAAATAATACTATGCTCTCAGAACTATTACCTTTTGGATCTAAGGATAATAAGGACAAACATATAAATAGTCTCGTTCAAAATAAAGCAACACCAGTAAAATGCTATTTAGGTGTAGATGTCGGTTCTACAAGTATTAATTTAGCATTAATTGATGATAGGGAAGATATAATTGCTCATAGTTATTTAATGACGTTAGGAAAACCAATTGACGTGGTGAAAGAAGGGCTTAAAGATATTAAGAGACAAATAGGGAATAATGTAGAGGTACTGGGCGTTGGAACAACGGGATCTGGGAGGTACATGATAGGTGATTTTATAGGTTCGGATATAATTATAGACGAGATTACTTCTCAGGCTAAGGCAGCGGTGACTATAGACGATACCGTTGATACCGTATTTGAAATTGGAGGTCAAGACTCTAAATATATCAGAATTAAAGATGGTATAGTTGTTGATTTCGAGATGAACAAAATATGCGCAGCGGGCACAGGCTCTTTTCTTAACGAACAAGCCATAAAGTTGAATATACCCCTTGAAGATTTTGGAGATCTAGCACTGAGTAGTAAGACCCCTTTAGATCTGGGAGAGCGATGTACCGTTTTTATAGAAACAAGCATAGCAGATCATTCAGCAAAAGGGGCTCGTATTGAAGATATTGTTGCAGGCCTTTGTTATTCAATAGCAAAGAATTATCTTAATAGAGTCGTTGGAACTAAGGAAATTGGAAAGAAAATATTTTTTCAGGGGGGAGTTGCATATAATCAAGGAGTTATTAATGCCTTTAGAGCTCTCATAGGAGATCGTATTTATATTCCGCCCTTTTTTAGCGTAACAGGGGCATTTGGTTCTGCAATTATAGCAAAGGAAGAAATGCAGAGTAAAACAACCAAATTCAGAGGATTTAATATTGATAATATGAAATATAGTATAAAAGATTTTAGATGTAAACGTTGTTCTAACATGTGTCTGGTAAAAACAATACAATTTGAGGGAACAACTCCAAGATTTTATGGGGCACGATGCGATATATTCGAAAGGGAGCATGAAACAGCTATAATAGAAAAGGATCGTAAAAAAGATATATTCGAAGCTATTAATGAATTTTACTTACAAGGTTATGTAAAAAAGCTCGATTATAATAAAAAAACTATTGGTATTCCCAGAGTTCTTTTTATGCATAACCTATTTCCTATGTTTAACAAATTTTTTAAAGAATTGGGATTTAATGTCGTTTTATCAAAATCTACCGATGAAGAGATTATTGAATTAAGCCAGCAATATACAATGGACGAAACTTGTTTCCCTATTAAAATAATTAATGGACATGTAGCGTGGTTGATTAGTAAGGGAATAGATTATTTATTTCTACCTAGTTTATATTCAATCAAACACGATATTTCCAAAACTAGAGAGAATTATGCTTGTTGTTACATGCAATCAGTATCTCAAATTATTAATAATGTAATGGATCTGGAAAAAAAGGGCATTAAACTTTTAGCGCCTGTTCTATCATTTAAGTCCGGAAAATACAAAATGCTTAAAACAATATTAAAATTGGGTAGAACTCTAGGTAAAAGCCGAGCTAAATCAATTAAATCACTTCTTAAAGGAATAAAACGTTTAATGGCATTTGATAAAGAAGTTTCAAAACTCGGAGAAGAAATTGTTCAATCGTTAAAACCTGAGGAAAAAGCTTTTGTAATCATTACTAGACCCTATGGAACTGTTGATATGGGTTTAAATATGAGAATACCACAAATTTTAATGGAGAAAGGGTATAAAGTAATACCTTTATCCGCATTACCGGCACATAAACATGATTTATTTAAAGAATATCCGAACATGTATTGGCCTTTTGGGCAAAAAATTATTTCAGGAGCGCAAATAGTTAAAAAACATCCGAATTTGTATGCAATTTATATAACTAATCACGGATGCGGCCCTGATACAGCTCTAGCTCACTTTTTTAGAGAAGAGATGAATGGAAAACCTTATTTACATATAGAAGCAGACGAGCATTCCTCTAAGGTTGGAGTTATTACAAAGATTGAAGCCTTCATTAATAGTTTAAAACAAAAATCCATTAGTAAAGAAAAAGTAAAATCGTTAGAAGATTATTCTAAAAGCGTTATTCATAAAAAAGTAAATATTCAGCGCGATTTATTTGCTTTAGAGAAGAATTTTACTTTATATTTGCCTAATTTATATCCATACTCCCAGATTTTTGCAGCTATATTACTAAAAGAAAATATTAATACAAAAATATTGCCAACGACAGATGATTTGTCTATAGATATAGGTAGAAGAATTACTCTTTCCATGGAATATATCTCATTAACCGCATTGTTGGGGGATATCTTTAAAGAATTAAAAACAAGGAAAGGACACGGGAATGATTTGGGTTTATTCATCCCTACATGTGAGGGATCAGATGTATATGGACAATATAGCCGTTTATTAAGAACTAAGTTCGATATAAATGGTCATAAGGATGTGAATATAATTTCACCTTTTATCGAAGATCTTTTATTATACGAGGAAAAATTTGTGGAAAAATTACTATTAGGGTTATTAGCTGGAGATATTATTATGATAGACGGTGTTGAAAAAAGATCTCAGCATTTAACAACTATTATAAAGGCAATTGAGAAAAATAATTTTAATTTGAATCTTTTGGAAGAAATATCTTTAAATTTATATAAAAATTCTACTTGTAATTGCAAAAATAATGTGATTGCTGTAATTAGTGAGCCATTGATATTATTTAATGATTTTATCAACAACTTTATTCTAAAAAAAATCGAGAAAGAAGGATTTCAAGTATTAATAGAACCTTTAAGTGAAGTTATGTGGTTTACCTGGAACGAGACGTTGGAAAATGTTAAAAAAAAAAAGAAATTCAAGGATAAAAATTATCTTATATTAAATTTAGAAAAAAGACTTATTGGTTTTAAAAATACAATTCACTACATTTCCGATATTCTACAAGAAATTAGTCCGTTTGAATCAGATTTGGAACTTCTAGTTAAAAAAGCAGATAGATATCTAAATTATTATTCGGGAGGATTTGGAAGGTATAGAATTGGAAAATTGTTTTGTATTTCTAAAAGAGAAAGAGTAGATGGTATAGTAATGGTTTCTTCCTTGTATGAGAATACAAGTAATGTATTAAATATTTTAAATAAAGGATTTAAAAAGGATGTTTTAAAACCAATTCTTGAATTAGGATTTGATGGGAAACAAAATGAAATTGACGATATTAAGCTTCAATCTTTTTTATATTATTTATAAGTAAAAATAAGAAAACATAATAGCCTTTACAGCACCTTTTGAATTAGGTAGGTTAAATTTATGGATCTGCTCTGCTTTGATATTTATTCTATCTGCATTGATTAGTTTATTTATTCGTGGTAATTAGAAACGGGTAGTTACTGCCCCAAAATTATTTGGTAAGGAAAAAATTATATACTATACTTGGATTTTAATAAATTTTTTTGTCTTCTTTTACTCAATTTTTGTCCCTATTATCATAGAGTCTATATGGTCTATTCGGGGTTTGATCGTTTTTATATTAGGCCTTATAATGAATCTCAAAGCATCATATGATTACAGGGCAACACCTAAAGATCAATTGATAACAAAGGGAATCTATAAAATTAGTCGTAATCCCGATTATTTTAGCGCTTTTCTAATGTATATGGGGATGGGTTTAATAGGAGTCGCTTGGCCAATGTTAATACTTGCAATATTACATTTATTATTTTACCAGATAACTACCAAGTACGAAGAGCGTATGTGTGTCGAAATATGGGGGGAAGAATTTAAAAAATATAAGAAAAAAGTAGCAAAAAACTTTTTATTTTTTTAATTTCGTTTTAAAAATCGGATAGTGATAACTTTCACAGTTCTTTATTTTAAGATTTGTTTTCCCATTTCTGTTAGCTCCCAAAAATAAATATTGCTTAACTTATTTCCGAAGTTTTTATTGCTATTTAAACAGCTGATGTTACAACTTCCGCACTTACTTGTATTATGAGAGGATCTGATACTTCTAAAATCGGATTTTATAATAAAACCCATCCGTTCTAAATTTTCTAATATTTGCTTCAAAAAGCGTTTTGTTATACCCAATTCTTCCGATAAAGATGTAATTGTATTTATGGTCCTCTTTGATAAAATTGAAAGCACTTTCATCAGCATAGTGTAATCATTCCTCTCAATTTTTAAATAAAAAAAAAGGATATATATATTTTAACGACTATTTAAACGAATATTAGGTTGCCAAAATTAAAGCCAATAACCCCCCATAAAAAAGAACTCAAGAGATAATATGAAGTAAAACCAATAGTCCATTTTAATGATTTTGATTCACCATATATCATACCTATAGTGCTAAGACATGGTATGGAAAAGAATATAGCAAATACAAAACCTAAAGCGCTTGCTGGGCTAATCTCTGCTAATAAAGTTGCCCCGAAAACCGTTCCTGAAAAATGAGTACCAAATAGATCAGGAATTGAACTAGCCATTGCACCACCGATACCATAAATTACTGCCATTGCACTAAGAGCCCCCTCTTTGGAAAAGATTGCTACTAATAAACATATCATAAGTCTCCAATCCATTCCCATGAACGCTCCAATAGGTTCAAGCACTTGACCGATTGTTGCGAGAAAGCTTGTTTCAATTTGGCCGTTAGGGAAATAGGAAAGCGTCCAAATAACAAAAAGTACGATCGCTATTATTGTCCCACCACGCTTTAAAAAAGCTTTTCCGTGTGTCCAGGCGTAAGTCCAAATAGTTTTCCAGTTGGGTTTGTGATATGGTGGAAGTTCCATAATAATTCCTGTATGTTCACCTTTTATTACAGTCCTTCTCAAGATTAACGATGTCAAGAAGAGATGCAAAAACATTGCAATAAATAAGAATAAAATTACTATCGGTGCAAAAGCTCCAAAAAAAAGTATAGTAATAAAGGGAATAATTGACCATAATGCCATACAGGGGACGATAGGTGCTAAAAAGAGGGTAGTAAGCCTTTGTTTTGAGTTGTCCTCCACTCGAGAGCCCATAACACCTACCATGTTGCATGAAAGACTCATAAAGAGCGGCATAAAGGACTTTCCGTGAAGACCCATTTTTGACATCACACGGTCCATAAGATATGCTAACCTTGGCAAGTACCCACGATCCTCAAGATAACCTATTACCAAGAACGATGCCAATAAAAAGAAGAATACTGCAAAAGAAATACCAATACCCGGAATAAGACCATCGGTAAGCATTGAATTCAGCCAATCTGGAGCGCCGACCAATGCAACTTTCAGGAGATTTGATATCATTCCAAAAATCATATAAGTAATCATAGAGAGAGGAAAGCCTATGCCCATAATCGCAATCATAGAGAGCAGAAGAATCCCAATAGCAATAAAGGGACCAATAATAGGATGAGTGGCTTTTTTATCGAATTTGTTCCTAAATCTTACTTTTCCTTTCTTTTCGGGAAGAACAACTGAGGTGGAAACTACTTGTTGAATCCATTCATAACGAGAACTAGCTGCAATTAATGGCCCTTTAGAGTTCCGATTAATCACTTGCTCTAAATTGTTCCAATGAACAGGTTCCATTTCATTTTTAATAAGTTCAATAATGTTTTTATCTTTTTCCATAAGTTTTATTGCCACCCAATCTTCGTGATAAGGAACAGGAACTTTGCGAGAAATCAATTTTTGTACATTTTCAAGATCTGAGCGATAATCCTGACCAATCTGTGGTTTAGAAGGTGAATAATTCTTTCTATTTGATATAACTTCTTGAATTGCATTTAATAAATCTGAAAATCCTTCTCTTTTTGAGGCGATCATAGGTATTACCTTGATACCCAAGGCTCTTTCCATCGCTTTAGGATCTATCTTTCGACCTTCCTCCTTAGCCACATCCATCATATTCAATGCAAGGATTATGGGAGCAGATAATATTATCGCTTCAGCCGCTAGGTAAAGCGTACGTTCAAGTTGGGAGGCGTCTACCATTATGATTACAACATCAGGTTTTTCCTTTATAACGAAATCTCGGGCAATAACTTCTTCTAAAGAAGCAGCAGTGAGACTATAAGTACCTGGTAAATCTACCAGTTGATAATTAACTCCTTTATCTTTGAAATAACCTATTTTTTGTTCAACGGTTTTACCTGGCCAATTGCCAACATGCTGTTTCGAGCCTGTGAGACCATTGAACACCGTAGATTTACCCGTGTTAGGTTGCCCAGCAATAGCAAGGGTAAAAGTACACTCTTCCATTACCGCTTTTTGAGCGTTCATTATTCTTTTCTCCTAATATCTATTCTTTTAGCTTGATTACGATCGATTATAATTTCCGAATCACGTAAATACACAATAAGTGGGGCTTTTTTATGATTTTGCACCATTGCAACTTCCACATTAGGAGTAAAACCCATTGAAGAAACCTTACTAAGAAATTCATCGCCACCATTAATATCTAGAACCACACCTAATTGACCTGTTTTTAATATATCTAAACTTATCATTTTATTTTCTCTTTTTCACAAATAATTTTTAAGAATTAAATAAAATCCTTTTTATTTTAAAGAGTTTTTTTAATATTTTAGGAATGCCTAATTTAATTGTTAATTAGTTTTAAAGATTTTGAAATATTAACTGTATACTCGAGAATCAAAAAAACTGACATGGGTTATATTTCG
The DNA here is from genome assembly GCA_030606095.1 of Promethearchaeota archaeon. GTDB lineage: Archaea > Asgardarchaeota > Lokiarchaeia > Sigyniarchaeales > SOKP01 > SOKP01. The sequence continues at coordinate 8,138 of JAUWHC010000063.1, forward strand.
GTCTTCCATTATTTATAAAGATTTACGGAGTTCTCGATGTTTACAACGGTTACTTTCCCTTTATTCAGTGGATTTTCTTGTAAAGATGGATTTTTAATTAATTTAAAAAAAAGATTAGTTAAGTTTTAAGTTAAAAATAAGAAATATTAAAACTTTTTTATAAAGGGAAATTTTATGCCCCTTCTTTCCGTTCGATCTTGAAAAACCAAACATTCTCGTTATGTTCTTCATAGCTGAAATTATATTTCCCTTTGGTCTCTTCCCTTCCCTCCAACTCCATTCCCATACCCACAGGCTTATGATCAGAGATCACTTGGAGAGCCTGTGGAATTCCAATCTCATTCAACTTCTCTAGAACGAAAAAAATAATAGGGTGACGTTGGGATGGAAGTAAAGGACGCACATCTAACGTTAAAATCTCTGGTCGTTCTCTTATCATCTAATACACCTCAAGTTTTTATTCATCAACCTTGAATTAACTCCTCTATGTGATTCACAATTTCTTCTATATCCTCTTTTGCCACATTTGACTCAAGAGGAACACCTTCTAAAAATGATCTTGAAATTTTAGGGTCATAATGTATAGAGCCTATAGGTTCTATTCCTCTTTCATTTAATTTTTCTTTCATAATAGATTCAATCTCTGGCGAATCAACTTTATTTAAAATCGACCAAGCATATTTTATCCTTAAATCTTTAGTTGCTGCTTTTGCTATTTCAAATTCACTTCCTAATTTTTCAACCATTTTTTCCGCCAATTTCCCCGCATTTATTTTCATCTCTGCGACCATTTTTTCAACACTCTCCGCAATTTGGAAAGAAGTATAATTAGGATCAACCACTACTAAAACCGCATCTGAATTTATATCAATTCCTCTTCCAAAATGTTCGATTCCTGCTTCTATATCTATTAATGTAACTTGTTCTCCTGGTAATATAAAGTCTCGAGTTACCTTTGACTCCGGGCCATGGCATCCCTCATAAACACCCTGGATTTTCCCCACAGAAAATAAAGTTATATTATTTTTTCTTATGAAATACTCAGGCGGAATCTTTTTTAGATCCATTTTTTCTTTATCTAATGGACTTGGATCATCCACAGGGCACGTTACCTTTCCTTCCTCGTCCTTAAAAGTTTTTCCTCCGAAATAGTCTATAAGGGGTTTAGGTTCCTTATCAAATCCTAACATTTGAGAAAGTCCAAAGTTAGACGCATCACCATCAACGACATGAATTTCATATCCTTTATCTTTCAGAATATCAACTAATAAAACTAGAATAGTGCTTTTACCGCACCCCCCCTTTCCACACATTATTACTCGCTTTCCTAAAAAAGGTTTTACCATTATTCACAACATCCAATCAATTTTGTTAACACTATTTAATATTTGTAAAAAATTACTTTATTAGAAAAAAAAAAAGATAATTATACTGTTCCCTTTATTATTTTCAATTTTGGCGTGTAATAATCTCCAATGGCGTAATTATTGAAATTAATGCTATAACGGGCCCTCCACTTAGACTTAACGTCGTCTATAAGTTCTTCAATAAGTTCCTCCTTAATATTTCCCTCAGAAACAATTGTCGTTCCCATCGTTGATTTAACTATTTCACCGTCTTTAACTACAATTTCACCGTCTTTAATTGTATAAGCCGCGTTAGAAAAGGCTTTTTCTATTAGATGACCATCCATTTTTTCTGGATTTAACTTATAAATAGCAATATCACCGATGGCACCTAAGCCTAAATGCCCTCTATCAGTCATTCCCAACGCTTTGGCAGTTCCAGCTCTCGTCGATGC
>JAUWHC010000306.1 GCA_030606095.1 Promethearchaeota archaeon
AGTCATTATGACCATATTTCGGGTCTTAAGAAGTTAATACAGCTCAACCCCGAAGTACCTGTTCTTTGCTCAAGAATTACTTTAGATTTGTTCCTCTTAAGAGATTCAAACTTCTTAAAACAAGAAAATCACGAAGAGGTCGACGAAGAGGAATATCGAAATATCGTTAAAAATGTAATTTATGTAGAGAATGGAGATAAATTAGAATTTAAAGATAACGGATGTTTTCTGTCGTTTTTTCATGCTGGTCATATGCCGGGAGCATTGATGTCATTAGCAAAAGTTAATGATTTTAGGTTTTTATACACTGGTGACTATACGTATTACGATATAACGCCATTTGCTGGGACAAAAAGATTTTTAGAGCAAATTTCACGTCCTATAGATTACCTCTTAATTGACGGAACCAGTGCCCATGAAGAACATGGAGAGATATCTGACCAATTTCATAGTTTAATTCTCTTCTTAGAACAAAAAGCGGAATATGAAGATACTGTTTTAATAGGAGCAGACCCGTCAAGTTTAGCCATAAGCTTTATGCTGACGTTTTGGAGGTATTTCAGAAAGCTACAATTAAGAAAAAAAGGTTTTACAAAACGCCCAAATATTTATGTAGATATGATGGTTAGAAAAAATATTCAAGTGATTAATCATCGATACGAATATATCTACGGCCCTATTTCACGATTAATACGGGACAAAGCAAATCCTTTTAATTCCATTAAATTTAGATGGTTTGAGCGCAGCGATTTAGAGTTTTTACGGAAAAAGAATAACATAATAATTTCTCATCCTCCAGATCTATCTTACGGTTTAATTAGAAATATTATCAATATAGTTGGTCGTAATCCTCACAATTTAGTGTTTCTTGCAGGGGCTATTCACGAACAGCCGGGAATGGATTTAATATCGGGTAGTAATATAATAGAATTCTCCGAAACGTGGAAAGCACCATTTAGGGCATTTTTAATTAATTCTTTCATGCCTCAACTTAAAATTAAATTACACGCAGATAAGATACAGCTTGCTGAAATGATAAAAGTTCTTGAACCAAAAGAAGTATGCTTTTTCCATCAGTCTGCAAAAAAACTTATTCAAGCAGTAGAATATGTAAAAGAGTTGGGCGTAGAGAAAGTATCCTTACCTAAAAAAAGAAGATTATTGATTTTAAACTAAATTTAATAGTATTCTTAATCTCGTAAAGTAGGATTTCTATATTTTAAAAGCAAAAATCATAAAAACTAAATTTCTAATATATTACATATCAGTAGAAATGGTGAATTGAAATTTATTCAGATAAAGTAATGGATCATTTTCGAAATCCGCGTAATATGGGTGAGATGAAAGATGCTGACGCAATAGGAGAGGTAGGAAACCCCGTTTGCGGAGACCTCATGTATATCTATATTAAAGTAGAAGAAAATAATGGAGCAGAAATAATAAAAGATATTTCATTTCAAACATTCGGGTGTGCGGCTGCAATCGCAACCTCTTCCATGATAACAGAATTAGCCAAGGGTAAAACGCTTGATGATGCCATGACGATATCTAGAAACGATGTTGCTGAATCTTTAGACGGATTACCTCCAATTAAATTGCATTGCAGTAATTTAGCTGCTGATGGATTGCAAGATGCAATTAAGAAATATCGTGAGAAAAAGAAATAAAACTTTTCATCAATCTCTTATCTTACTAAGTATCAGGAGAGTAATATTGTAAATTTACTTTTTTTCTTCCTTGCTCAATCCAACTATTTAGCAAACCACTTGGTATTTTACTATATAGGATAATTCCATGATTAAAAATCCCGTGTAAGAAAGATTCGCCCTCTTTAAGACTATTTTCTAATTCTTTATAAGTAATAGTTTTAGGTTGAACAATTCCCTCACTAAATTTGTACGAAGTTAAAAATCTCTCTTTCATACTATCAAAATGTTTATCATATACACATAGTACATCCATATCGCTATGTTGTGTGTATGTACCCTTCGCTAGAGATCCATATAACAATAACAGTTTTAGTTTTTCTTTTTCAATTCGATTTACGAAAGATTTTAATTCATTTAGGTAAGGGTATCTCTTTAATTTCTTGCTTAACAAATTGAATGATATTTCTTGCATATTCAATACACTCCTGAGCTGTTTTTTCATTATAATATTCTGCAGGATAACCACTTGCGAATCCATTCGGATATCTTGGTTGGATATAATGGCGGTCTAATTCTTGGCATTTTTCGATCAAGATATTATACTCTTTTTCATCTAAATCTTTTTTCTCTTCTATTGTGATTTGCTTCCATTGCTTCATTAGATATATGAGTCCATGTCCCCAAGCATCTATATTCAAGTATAACAATAATGCTTTTAAAGCTTTTTCAGCTGATTGTTGTGCTTGAAAACAAGCCCATTCGTGGTGATTATTTTTCTTGCTATCCGATGCAGCCTCGACATCTGCTTCTGCTTGTTTTAGCCAATCATTATACCTATTCATGATATAAGTATTATAAGCTCATATTAAATTAAATATTTAATGCTAATAATGGGAAATGGACTTCATTTTTATAATGATATAAATTTGGTTAGGATATCTTCATATAGCTTATTATTTTTTAGTAATTTATTTTTTAGAATAGTAATAATATACTTTTTAGTATATATCTTAAAGTATAATTTTAATTAATTTTTAAAATATAATTCATGAGAGAGATTTTATTAATACTGTTAAAGAATCGGTCAATTATATTTTCAAATTATAATAAAAATCTATATTTAATTAGTTCAATAATGAAGAATTAAGAAAGTAGTGATGTAAAATGGAAGCGAAAATAGATGAAAAAATGAAAATAAAGCTCAGCGGTATGACTTGTGCCTCTTGTGCTTTAAAAATAGAAACTAAATTGAAGAATTTAGATGGAGTAAGTAGTTCAGTAGTAAATTTTGCGAGTGAAGAGGTCACCGTCGAATTCAATTCAAGCATAACTAATTATGCTGATTTTAATAAGGCGATAAGAGACTTAGGATATAAAGCAACACTTGCTAAAATAGATTATAGAGTACTTAATTCTATTCCTGAATCAGAGTTCAATGAATTGGTTAATGCCGTTGAAAATATTGAAGGAATATTTGAAGTGAGAGGGAGTTTTAAAGCCAATAAGTTGTTTATTGAATATAATGAATTACAACTTGATGAAAGTAAAATTTACTCAAAAGTTAAACAATTAGGCTATAAACTTGAAAAAACAGCAGGGGCACTTGATAAAGAGATCGAAAGACATAAAAAAGAGATGAAATATCGATTAAGGATTTTAGTAATTGCATTAGCTTTTATGTTTGTTATCACTCCTATTAGTTGGTTCGTCGAGGAATCGTTCTCTAGAAATGTTATTCTTTTCTTTCTTGCGATAGCTGATTTTAGTATTGCGGGCTCTTTCTTTCTTATTGGTGCATATAAATCCTTAAGAAATAAATCTACCAATATGGATGTTTTAGTTGCTTTAGGGACTACAACTGCCTTAGTGTACTCAATTTTAACTACTTTTCTCATTGAAGGGCATACTTTTTACGAAGCAATGAGTATGATTCTTGCTTTCCTTTTAATTGGAAAATATTTCGAACACAAAACTAAAGGTCAGACTTCAGAAGCAATCAAGAAACTTATTGGATTACAACCAAAAACGGCTATTCTTTTAAAGGATGGAAAAGAAATTGAGATCCCCATTGAAGAGATTGAAGTAGGAGATATTTTAATTGTTCGGCCTGGTGAAAAAATACCTCTTGACGGAAGAGTAGTGAAAGGAAAAACAAAAATAGATGAGTCTATGATTACTGGAGAAAGCAGATATGTGAAAAAGGAAATCGATAGCGAAGTAATAGGCGCAACGGTTAATCAAACTGGGCTGATAAATATTGTAGCCGAAAAAATAGGGAAAGATACTCTATTGTTTCAAATAATCGATTTTGTAAAGGAAGCCCAGAGTAAAAAAGCAGCAAAACAACA
>JAUWHC010000334.1 GCA_030606095.1 Promethearchaeota archaeon
ATTGCCAACCCTGGTGTGGCGTCAGAACGCCCAGGAGATTCCAGATCAACCGTTTTAAATGAATTGAAACAATTATTTGAAAAAAAACGCAAATTAAACCTTTAGACCTTTCATTAGAATTAATTTATTGTAACTTGCTTAAAACTGGCACAGAGAGGTTCTATTTATTTAATACTCTCAAAAATTTCTTTAATCCTTTTGTAAATTGAAAAAAGAATAACTAATGTAACTATCCCAATAACTACAAATAAATACCAAATGTTTTCAAATAGCAAGGGATTAATTACATAATAATGAATAGTACCTCCATAAAATTGCTCATAAAAAACAATAATTCTCAACAAGATAGGTGCTACTATGATTTCAGCTAGTAAAAAACCAATAATCCCTATAAAAAAACCGAAAATCACATCGCTAGGGTAATGTACACCTAATTGAATCCTGGAAAAAGAAACAATCACAGCAAAAATAGAGACAATAATGGTTATCGCTATTGAGTTTAACAAATAAGCAAATAACAAACCTTGAGAAATAACATTATAGGCGTGCCAAGAAGGAAAACTCCTTGAAGTTGGTTTTCGCTCTAAAACATTTATATCTTTTAGCGTTTCAAAAGGCCTTTCTCTATCAATACTCTTCTTTAATGGAGCAATTATGATTACACCAAGTAAAAATATTGCAGAAATATTTGAAAACAAAAATGGTGCATACCAGATGAATAAGTAAAACACCATTAAAACGATCCATAAAGTCTCTCTTCCCAAAAATGATATAATTTTTAAAAAATTAGTTAATATCTTGCCTCCAATGCCGTTATATTTTAAAATAATTTTCTGATCCCAATTATTGAGCTTGTTAAATATATTTTTTGATTCCATAATTATTGTGCTTTTTATTTGTTTGACCCTAAAAATTGGTACGCTTTTTTTACCTTAGGAATTTGTTCTTGAAAGTACTTAACTGAATGCGAGTCTGACCCCACAAAAAATTTCGCCCGTTCTGATTTTAATTGGCGTACAATTTCTTTAGAAGGAAAAGGTCGCTTAATTGGAAATCTTAAACCAGACAGATTATATTCAATGTGAATTTTATTCTTTATACACAAACGGCCAAGATCTAATATCCGGTCTTCCGAAGTGTTGCAATCGTTCAAAACTTTTATGTCGTTCTCGTTAATATAGCGGTAGATTGTGTCGATATGACACACATTTTTAAATATTTTAGATTTTATCATCATCTCGCTAATTTCAAAGTAGTCGTCAATAACTTTCTTCATTGGTATCTTTTCTAATAATTGTAATAATTTTTCTCTTGATGTTATCGGATAGCGATAAATCCACTCGTGGATTGTTCCACCAATAAAATCCAATTCTTTACCGTAATCGTCCATAAATTCCATTAATTCCATTTCCCGATCTCGGTAATATTCTACTTCGAGACCGCTAAGGATGAAATTATAAGTTTCTTTCAACTCGTCTATCTCTTCAAGGTAATCGTCGATTTTGCTATCGTAAAACGGGTTTGTTTTGTCTTGTTCTATGTAATAAAGTTCATAATGTTCAAGAAAACAGATGTTAATTTCATTTGCTTCAGCAATCTTAATATAATCTTCAAATACAGGACCATCTTTCGAGATATCTGCGCTCCAGTTCGTATGGATGTGATAATCAGTATATTTAAACTTCATAAGATTGTATTTTTAATAATTAAGAAAGTTAGATAAAAATTTTGATTATTTAATCCATCGAATTCTCCTTGTCAAAATATACTTCGTAAAACAATTCTTTTTCACCCGCTTCGGGTGGATTAATTTTGGTATATCCCCCTTTTCGGATAATTTGGACTGTGCTTTTATTTTGAATGTGAATGCTACCATAAAATCCTTTTATCCCTTTTTCTTTCGCGATGATAATTAAATGGTGATAGAGAAAGGAACCTACGCCTTTTCCTCTATAATCCTCTCTTACTACAAAACTATATTCTGCTAAATTCATGGCTGGATTTAAATAATAAGTAGCATTTCCTATCATTGTTTCGTTTCCGATCTCTCCTACATATGCCCCTATAGAAAATATATTATTATAATCGATATTTACTTCACTTTGCGTTTTAGAATGAGTAAATTCCTTCCTAACTTCAAAAAAGCGCAAATACCTATCTCTCTCGTTTAAGGAATAATAAAGTTCTTTTAATAAAGGCTCGTCAGTGGTTCTAACTGGTCTAACTACGATTTTTTCGTTATCTCTTGCGGTGTGTATAGTTTCGTACTTAGAAGGATAAATACATATTTTTCCTTGCTCGTCGCAAGGTAGAATTTGATCTGAATAAATGTAATTTAACTTTTTCGCGTGTTCTAACAACTGTTCTCTAAATTTAGGGTGAGCTACGCAAATTAATTCAATAACTCGCTCTCTAATTGTCTTACCGTGAACATAAGCGACGCCCCATTCGGTAACTACGTAATGAATGTCTGCTCGAGATAAAATTACACCCGCACCTTCATCTAAATGAGGTACAATATTTGATACGGTCTCATTTTTTCTTGTCGACGAAAGCACAACAATCGGTTTTCCACCTTTAGAAAAAGCAGCCCCCCTCATGAAATCTACAGTATCCCCAATCCCAGAATAAAAGTTATACCCCTTAGTAGAAGTATTAACTTGCCCCGTCAAATCAATTTGCAACGCTTGGTTTATAGAAACCATTTTTTTGTTCATTCCAATGTATTTTGGATTACATACATAGTCACTAGGATAAAACTCAATATACGGGTTATTATTTACGAAGTCATATAATTTTTTAGTACCTAACGCGAAACTTGTTATAATCTTTTCGGGGTGAAAATTCTTCTTTCTACAAGTTAGTACTGTGTTTTCTATCAAAGGAATTATATTATCAGTAATATAGTGGCTATGCATGCCTAAATCCTTTTTATCCATTAAACATTTTAAGCAGGAGTTCGGTAAATAACCGTTTCCAATGTGAATTGTCGATTTGTTTTCAATTAAATTTGCTACATTCTTTCCAATTTTTCCCGAAACATCTATTTTTTCTTTAAATTGAAACTCTAACAGCGGCACATCGTTGTAAACGAAATAGTCGATGTCTTTCATGTGAATAAAGCTATTACCCAAGGTTCGGGGCATTTGAGGGTTAATTTCTGCTATTGTTAAATAAGCAGCTTGGGCTATGGGTTTTGCTACATCAATATTAATCCCAAACGAACAAAAGCCGTAACGATCTGGTGGTGTGACTTGAATAAGAGCAACATCGCAATTTTTTCGCCCTGAAAGAAATAAAGAAGGAATTTCGCTCGCTAAAATTGGCGTATAGTCCGCTTGCCCTTTATTTATCTCCTCTCGTAGGGTTTTACCTATAAAAAAAGCGTTATGCCTAAAAAGATCTTCCGCTTTATCTTTAAAATATTTTTCAGGACCAATCGTAAGAAAATGTATAATCTCCGTATCAATTAAGCTTTCAGAAGACTTAATTAATTCAGCAGTAAGAGCTTGAGGTTCCGAACACGCAGAACCTATGAATACGCGATTCCCAAGAATAATCTTCTTTATGGCTCCTTTCGTGGTAATTTCTTTATCTTTCCATTTTTCCCGCCATTCCCCGTCTAACGAATCAATTTGGT
>JAUWHC010000272.1 GCA_030606095.1 Promethearchaeota archaeon
ATTAAAGAGTGTGTTGAGAGGTACGATTTAAAAATAATTGGATATAAAGAAATTCGTGATTATATTAGAAATCAATAATGTTTCTAATAAAGTGAGAAGTTATGACTAGTCAAATTGAAAAAAATTTTGAACACGCCAACAAGCAATATCAAGAACTCGGAGTTGATCCAAATAAAGCAATGGAAATTTTAAAAGAAATATCAATTTCTATTCATTGTTGGCAAGGAGATGATGTAGGAGGATTTGAAAAACCGGGAGCAAAACTTAGTGGTGGAGGTATTCAAGTCACTGGTAACTATCTTGGTAAAGCTCGTACAATAGATGAATTACAAAGTGATTTATTAAAAGCAGTTTCCTTAATTCCTGGGAGTCATCGCATTAATCTACAAGCTAGTTATGGCGATTTTGGTAAAAAATTTGTAGAGAGGGATGAAATCACTATTGAACATTATCAAAACTGGATTGATTGGTCAAAACGAAATAACTTGAAATTAGATTTTAATTCTACTTTATTTTCTCATCCTAAAGCAAATGATGGGTTTACATTAAGTAATAATTCAAAAAAAATTAGAGAATTTTGGATTGAGCATGTATTAAGGTGCCGTAAGATTAGCTCAGAGATAGGTAAACAGTTGAATGACTCATGCATTCATAACTTATGGATCCCTGATGGCTCAAAAGATATTCCCGTTGACCGCGCAGGGCGACGACTGCTGTTAAAAAATTCATTAGATGAAATTTATTCTGATAAATTTCCAGCTTCGCATATGAAAGATTCATTAGAGGGCAAACTCTTTGGCTTAGGAAGTGAAGCTTTTGTCGTTGGTAGTCATTACTTCTACTTAAGTTACTCTATTAAAAATAACATTATGCTCACATTAGATACGGGTCATTTTCACCCAACAGAATCGGTTGCTGATAAGGTTTCGGCTATTTTACCTTTTATCAGTGGAATAGTTTTTCATATTAGTAGAGGAATTCGATGGGATAGCGACCATGTAGTCATTTTGAACGATCAAATTATACAGATTGCAGAAGAAATTATTAGAAGTAAATCTTTAGATAAAATACATATAATGCTTGATTTTTTTGATGCTTCTATAAACCGCGTAGGAGCGTGGGTCATTGGAGCAAGAGCAACTTTAAAAAGTTTACTGTATGCGTTATTACAACCTTGGGATTTATTACTAAAATATGAGAGAGAGAATAAGTATTTCCAACGACTGGCGTATTTAGAAGAGTTAAAAACTCTACCGTTTGGTTCAATATGGGATTATTACTGTTTAAAAAATGACGTTCCAGTAAGTACAAAATGGATAGAATCAATTGAAGATTACGAAAAAGAAGTTTTAAGCAAAAGGGTTTAACTTATTTGATAACTATAAAATGGGATATAAAAAATTATGTATGGTATGAATAACCAAATATTAGAGGTTAATTTAACAACTGAAAAAACCTCGGTGAGTCTAATTGATGATGAAGTTCTAAATAATTATCTTGGCGGAAGAGGTTTAGGCGTAAAATTATTGACAGAAAATATGCCAAAAGGAGTAGATCCCTTATCAGAAAGTAATCCATTAATTTTTTCAATAGGTCCCTTCACTAGTAGTATTGTCCCAACAAGTGGTCGGTTTTCTTTAGTAACAAAATCACCTTTAACAAATACTATATTTCACTCAAATTCTGGGGGTTTTTGGGGAGTTTATTTTAAAAGATGCGGATACGATGGTTTATATATATCAGGTAAATTGAAAGATGATAATAAGGGATATATTGTAATTGATGGCACTAAAACTGTTGAAATTAAAGATGCAGACCGTTTATGGGGATTAAAAACGGTTAAAACTATCGAAAAAATTAAAGAATTAGAAGGAAAAAACGCTCAAGTCTTGTGTATAGGACCTGCGGGTGAGAATCAAGTTCGTATTTCTTCAATAATGAATCAAGCTCATAGAGCATTTGGTCGAGGTGGCGTAGGTGCTGTAATGGGTTCAAAGAACTTAAAAGCTATTGTTGTGAAAAATGGAACTCAAAAATTTCCGATAAAAGATAAAGAACACATGAAAAGGATAAGCGTTGTCGCAATTGATAAAATTAAGGTAACACCAATTACATCTCAAGGTTTAGCATTGTTTGGAACTGCTGCCTTAGTTAAAGTAATTAATCTTTTTGGTATGTTTCCAATTAGAAATTTCCAATCTGCATATGCTACTCCTGATCAAATTGATAGCGTAAGCGGAGAGAAGTTAAGAGAAAAATATTTAGAAGATAGTGAAGGATGTTATAATTGTATTATCAAATGTGGGCGCCTAACTAATACAGGAGAAATGAGAGGAAAAGGGCCTGAATATGAATCTTTGTGGTCTTTAGGTCCATTATCAGGAATATTTGATCTTAAAGAGATTACACACGCCAATTATTTATGTAATGAATATGGATTAGATACTATATCAACAGGAGCGACGATTGCATGTGCTATGGAGCTACAGCAGAATGGATTGATAAAGGATCAATCTTTAGCGTTTGGAAATGAAAAATCTCTATGTAATAATATTGAAAAAATAGCATTAAAAAGGGGAATAGGTAAAGAGTTAGCTGAAGGCTCGTTGAGATTTGCTAAAAAATACAATGCTGAAAGGTACGCGATGCAAGTAAAGGGAATGGAACTCGCAGCTTACGACCCTCGCGGAGCTTTTGGACATGCACTCAATTATGCTGTAAGTTCTAGAGGAGCATGTCATTTAACGGGATTTTTAGTGGCTTCTGAAGTATTAGGTGTCCCTAAGTTGATTGATAGATTTTCAGTAAAGGGTAAATCTGATCTTTTAATTTTAAAACAAAATCAAAGTGCTGTAGAAGATTCTCTAGTTGTGTGTAAATTTATGGGCTATGCTTTAGGTTTTGAATTTCAAGCGCGATTTTTAACCGCAATTTTAGGAAAAGAGATAACTGTAACAGATTTGATATCTATAGGAGAAAGAATATATAATTTAGAAAGATTATTTAATGTAAGGGAAGGATTTTCAAAAAAAGATGACACATTACCTTTAAGGTTTTTGGAAACACCATTAGAAGAAGGTCCTTCTAAGGGTAGAGTTGTTCCACTTAAGCAATTACTACAGGATTTTTATAAAGTTAGAGAATGGGACGAAATTGGAATTCCTAAAGATACTTTATTAGAACGATTGTCAATTGAAAGATTAAAGTAGAATAAAAATAAAATATAATTAAAACTATTAGAAATGATATGTTATGATTGATCTGGCAACTTTTAAGCAATTTCAAATTACAGGTAAGGTTTTGACTGATCATAGATACAACACTAGTCATTCTGGCAATATTAGTATGAGAGCCGGAGGTAAAATACTTATTAAACGTAGGGGTGCCATGCTTGGATATCTTGAACCAGAAGATATAATTGAAACAGATTTATATAATACCGATTCAGGAATTATGTTATCTAGTACAGAAACAGATGTCCACCGTCAAATATATTTAAACACAGACGCTATGGCGATCATTCACGCTCATAATCCTTTTTGTGTTATTTTATCTCTGATTGAGGACGAAATTACGTGTCTAGATGCTGAAGGAACTTATATGTATAAAAAAATCCCAATTATTGAAGTAGATAACCCCGCAGGACCAACTGACGCCGCACGAGAAGTACCAAAAGTATTGAAAAATTATCCTGTCGTTGTAGTGAGAAGTCATGGAGCATTTGCAAAAGGAAATACTTTATTTGACGCGCTCCAAAATATTACAGGAGCGGAGCAATCAGCGATGATAAGATATCATATTATGCTTACTGGTAAACCGTTAAAAAGAGATTATTCAAAAGAAAAATTTTTCTCTGAGTGGTAGATAATTTTTAAACATATTCTACACAAATAGGCGAACTCCATCCTCGCTCCCCATCAAAGCAGAATCTTTTTTAATTTTTATCCACATTATTTCACCTATAGTGGCGTGACAATTCCGTTGGTTTATATTTTTAATCAAATTTCACTGCTAATTTTTTCCAGCTTACTACTCTCATAGTTTTCTTTCTTCATTGCATGTAGTTTCACTAATTCAGATTGTAGTTTTTCTAAAGCTTCGCCGTGATAAGGAAATAGATATATAAAGATTAAACTAATCGCGTGCATAAGGCTGGGCATTACAAATAAAAGGACTTTTATTCCGAGGAGTGCAGTTGCGTCTTGAGTCATCGAGCCAGTCATAAAACCGAACATAGTTAAAGTGGTTGTAGCAATTATTGGTCCTAAACTATCTGCTGGTTTAAACAAGAGAGAGCTCGTTCCTTGAAATATACTTTCTCGTCGACTTCCATATTTGATTTCGTCCTCGTCAATTGCCATAGTTAAAAGTACGAAATCAAAGACTCCAAATCCAGATAAAATTGATACGAGAGCAACGCAAATCCATACTACCGTTGTCGATCCTACTGCGGAGACTATTACAAAACTAATTAAATTTGCTATAATCAAACTTGACTTAAGGACAAGAATCGTTTTTCGAATCCCCCATTTTTTTTCTAATTTCATATAAATTATAT
>JAUWHC010000320.1 GCA_030606095.1 Promethearchaeota archaeon
AAAGGGCAAAGTTATACCGGGCTTCGCCACGCCCCCATGTTATAAATAATAAATTCGTGGCGTAAGGTATTTTATATTAAATAACTACAAATAATTAATTTTATTAATTACTCATAATATTTCAGTTTTATTATATGCTAAAACAATTTTGAAGTGAAATAAATTTGACTCTTAGGAAATTAGGTGATTTAAATGTTAGATATATAACGATTATTCAGCTGGTAGTTTCTTTAATTATATCTTTATTATTTCAATTCGTTATCCCCTTTTCTTGGCAACCGTTGAACGCGTATGAGAGGGGTTATAGCATAAATCATGGCGATCCTGGGACTAATGTAGTGTTCTTTACGATAAGTCAATGGTATTTTTCGTTATCTATCGTATGGTTTTTGCGTCGTGATAATAAATACATAAATCACTTTATCCTTTATTCGATTTTTCCTTTAAGCTTAATAGTTGTATTGGAATTTAGCGTTTTGGGACTTTATTACGATTATATCCACATCTTTCCATTAATAATTGCGTTTTATATCACATGGAAAAAACGGGATAATCTGATACCGCATTACATTATTTATTATATTATTATTTTAACTATTTGGCTCTTTACGGTATATTTTTTAAAATTGGCATATTATGGGGCTCCACTATTAACATTTATTTTAAACTGGAGTGTCAATACATTGCTTAACATAGGCTATACTTTCTTCGTTATATATTTAAAAAAGAGAGTAGAAAGTCCTAATTAGACAATTTTCGAACCACAGAATTCGCAAAACCTAAGATTTTTAACTTCTTTCAGAGAAGCCCCGCAAGTAGGGCAAAAATTTGGGTTTTTTGGAGTGGGGGCGCCCTTTTGAAAGACTTCATATTCAGCGATTATTTTCTCTTCTTTTATTGCCGGGAATTCATAACCGCAAATATCGCAATATTTATTGTTTCTGTGCATATAAATATTGCAATTTGGACATTTACTTATTAATTTTAAGCCACAATTGCGACAATACTCTGTGTAAACGCTAGTTGGAACGTTGCAACGCGGACAATACTTTTTTGATTCTCCCGAATAACGATAGACAACAATACCTATTATAACGAGTAATATTACGGGAATTACTATAAGTAGCAAAAAGTTAATTCCAATGAAAAAGAATGCGATAATTATAAAACCGACTATTAAAAAAGTAACTAAACCACTCAATACGGAGATACTTTTACCTTTGGGTTTTTGAAAGCTCATTTGATATTACTCTAATTGTACTTTGAGATATTTTCTAATGTTTTAAAGAATTCATTGTTTTAATATTGATTCTTTTTCATCCTGTTTTGTTTTGCAATATGGACAAATTTTAGTATTGCTATCAATTTTTTCTCCACATGCAAAACACATATTTTTGCTTTCTCCGTATTGGATTTTATTATCAATAACTCTTATGGTTTTTCTTGCTTTATCTGTAATATTTATTTTTGGCATAATAAGCTCAAATTAATGCAATAATTATTTTATGTTCTTCAATTAATATAATTTAGATAAAATCTATAAAAAAAATGGAGTCCAATTTTTATTTTTTCAGTACTAATAAATTCGCGATAATAACAAAATTTAAGTGCTTGAATCGACTTTAGAATAATACGGAACGCCTTGAATAAAAATAATTAAGTAAAAATACTAACTATAAGGAGATTTATGAAAAATGCCAGGAAGTCACGGTAGTTTAACTAAAGCTGGAAAGGTTAAACAACAAACACCAAAAATAAGAAGAACTGGAGTAAATTCAAAGAAGAAAAAACCTCCAAGAATGAGATATCGCGAGCTTTATATACAGAGATTTGAGAAAGGGGTATACGCTGGACAGCGTGAATCTATAGGTGCTAAACGAGCATCCTACAAACGTTAAATCTAATTTTTTAATAATTTTAACCTAACATTCCAATCTTCTTTAATTGGTTAATTAAAATTTGGCTTTGTTTATAATAGTGGGTTGACTTATTACTATCATTAGCTAATATATCATAATAATCACACATTAGCAAATTCCATCGAATTGCTCTACGGATTCCTGATATTTCTTTCAAGTTAAGATGAAGTCGCTTTTCGATTTTTTTCATTAAATATAGCGATTTTTTTGAATCTACCCTGTGATGAATATAGAACTCGGTTAATTCTAAAACTAAATCAAATAAAATGTGAGAGTTTTTCTTCTCGTCATAATCTAAACCTACTACCTCTATGCCAGATCGTAACGATTTTTGAGCTTGGGATAAATTATCTTTCGATTTATAGTATTTGGCTCGCTTGAGATGATAATTTAACTTTACTTTAATTGAATTATTTCCTAATTGAAAAGCTTTCTTGAAATAATTTTTAGACTGAGCTAATTTATTCTGTTTTAAATTAATTAATCCCAAGTATAAGTAAGCCATACCAAGAAATTCATCTTTATCAGTAATTTTTTCTTCTTTCTCCAAGAAATTGACGATAATATTAAAGTGAGACAAAGCTTCATCAAATTCTTCAGTTTTATAAAACCGCTTACCTAAATAATATTGTATTTTTATAATAAAATCTATTGGTACTTCTCCAGATTTAGCAACTCCCATCGCGCTTTGTAAATAATTGAGCTCAATTTCATCTCGATTTAGTAATGAGGCTATTTTTCTTAATTTTAATAATATTGAAACCACTATTTTCTTTTGATGGTTTTTATTGAAAATTTTTAAAGAGTTATTTAACAATTGAGTAGCCTCATCAAACCTATAATTCTTCATTAACTTTTCTGCTTCTGTATAGGAATTAATTGATTCGATCAGTTCAAAATTAGTAGGTGGTGAATTAAATAGGTCGTTGTGAATAGGATATAATTCGCCTTTTGATAATGTGCTTTCGTAATGCAACGCTGAAAATGGAAAGTTATTTCTTTCTAACTCAAATCCTTTTGACTCTAATTCTCTTTCAGGGTTAAATTTTACATAGTCATTTTGATTAATTTCTGCTAGAGTTATTATTTCTATTATAGAATTCAACATCATTCTGGAAAACTTAATCCAATTTTCAATGTACATTTCTAGCTTAAACTTAGTATCATTAAATAAAGAACTTAAAATATACGGAGTATAACAATCGAAAGAAGATCTGATAAAAAAATTATGATATTCCAAATCCTTAAAAAAAGTGAAAAAGCCCTTTTCTAATATGAAAAACTCATCAAATTCTTCTTCATTTGAAAAAAATAACGTCTCAGAAGCTCGAAGTTTAGGAACTCCGTCTCTCAATTCCCACGGAAGTTTAAATGTAGGTTTCAATCTAATATTTTTCAAAGTGTCTACTATTTTATTTATATACACTACGTTAAATTGTTGGAACTTATCGCGTTTATTCATTAAAGATATGCGTATACGATTTAACCAAGTACTTTCATTCTCGTCAGTAATTGGTTCAGGCATTAGCAGATTTAATATTTCAAGTAAGTTGCTCTCCTTACCTTTGATGGGAAAATTATGTTCTAAAGTAACTTGAAGGGCTAAATTTCGGAGCATTTTCATTAAAAAAAGAATAACCTTATAATTTTTTTGATTTAAATCCCATAATTTAAAAGCCACACAAATGCGAAAACTAACTACTTCAAGCGGAAAATTTAGCCTTAAAGGCAGCGAAACGGGAAATTTAATTGTAAATAGTATTAATTTATCCTTTTTAACGCTATACCTAAAATAATTTTCAATAGTTCCATCGATTTTCCAACCATTTCTTTCAATTACTTCTTTTAAATTTCTTAACTCTTTAGAAGAAAAGGGTATTATTGACATAAATTACAATAAAAAAGTATTTTCTTTTAATAAACTAAGAAAAAACTCTATTAT
>JAUWHC010000358.1 GCA_030606095.1 Promethearchaeota archaeon
ACGGCTGGCTCTTTACAAAAAAATTTACAATTAGGGAGCAATATAATATGCACAAAAGCGATTCGAGACGAGGGAACATCGCATCATTATTTACCAAGTGAAAAATATTCTTATCCCTCTCAGTTATTAACAGAAAAAATGATTAAAGTTGCAAAAGATTTGAATATAAATTACCATACGGGAACAAGTTGGACGATCGACACACCTTATCGTGAAACTCTAGCTGAAATTAAAAAATATCAAGAAGAAGGTGTTTTAACAGTCGAAATGGAAGCTGCGGCCATATTTGCAGTAGCAAAACATTTGAATGTCGAAGCGGGAGCTATATTTACTATAAGTGATTATTTAACTGCAGATAATTGGGAGTTGCACTTTCATTTAACTGAGACTCATTTACATACATTATTTGCTGTAGCTAAAAAGACTTTAAGCTCCCTGTAGAATTGACGGGGTTAAATCGTTTATTAGTTATTAGTCTTAAATTATAAATTCAAATATATTTTTATTGAAATAATAAAAAATAATGCTAAATTTTTAAATAAATCAAATTCCTCGCCATAAATCATCCTTAGGAGTTCTAATACTGATAAAACCTTATTTTTCTTCATTTGAATTCCTAAACACATTATTTAAAAATACAATTTACTTATTAATATTATTAAATTTAGATACAATAATAGAAATCTAATAAATGGTTAGAATGAGCGATCAGGAAGGAAATAGAGATAATCCATATTCATTTGATGATTATATTTTTGTTAAAAATCATTTTAATTATTATCGGGACGATGAATTCTTTCAAGCATTAATAAAAAAATATATCCCCTTTAATGAATTCGAAAAAATTGACTCTGAGTTGCGAGAACTTTCAGATATCGTCTCATTTCGATTTAAAGCTCTTGCTGACGAAGCAAATAGACTTGAAAATCGAATGAAGTGCACGGTTATCCAGCATTATGATGCATATAATCATCGTATTGACAAAATAAAAAGATGCGCAGAAACAGAAACCTTAGAGCGGGAAATTTTTAATCTTGGATTATTTGATCCGAGCTTAAATAATCCTTGGAGTAAATTTGTTAAAATGTTTTTGCTATACCAAAATGGTGAAGCTGGAGTAACTTGTCCTATAGCGTGTACCCATGGTGCTGTAGAATTACTTCAAAAATACGAAAATGAACTTAAACCAGAAGCCTATAAAATTTTAACATCCCTTCGAGATGGTATTGGGGGATATGGAATAGGATCGCAGTATGTGAGTGAAATTCAAGGTGGTAGCGACGTTCCTGCTAATCTTGTCGAAGCAGTTTTCGAAGAAAAAGAAGGTTCTGATGGTGTTTCAAATTGTTGGCGTTTGTATGGACAAAAGTTTTTTTGTTCAGCAATGCAGGCAGATTATGCTATAGTGACTGCTAAGCCAAAAAAAGTCCCATCTTCGACTAGAGTTGCTGCTTATGTGGTCCCAGCGTGGCTTCCTAGAAATAAAAAGCGAGAAATTAGAAATTCTTATACTATTGACAGATTAAAACAGAAACTTGGAACTGCCGAATTGCCTACAGCTGAAATCACGTATAATGGTGCTGTCGCCTATTCGGTCGGTCCTCTAGAGAAAGGTCTAGCGGATATAGTAGGCGTCGTTCTTTCCTTGTCTAGACTTCATGTTGCTTTCGGCATGGCAGCAAGTTTACTGAAAGTAGCGCGAGAAGCAATTTTATATTCTCAATTTAGGTCTGCTTTTGGTGTTCCAGTCTCTTCTTTTCCTCTCATGATTAACCAAATTAACGACATTAATCACGATGTAATGAAAACTGCAGCAGGAGTATTTAAAGTTTACTCAGAATACATCCATTTTGACGAAGAACTCATTAGCGGGATAAGAGAATTACAAAAAATTGACGACCTTGCTGAACGAAAAAGGCGTTTTAGATTACGAGAGCTTATAATGCTGCAAAAGATAGTTGTAGCTGAAGATGCACCAGCAATAATTAGGAAGGCAATCTCGTTTTTTGGCGGACACGGAATAATGGAAGATTTTATCGATTTCTCTCGATTGCATCGAGATTCCCTGATTATGGAATTATGGGAAGGCCCTCGAAATGTTTTACTTACCCAAATACATCGTGATTTTCAAAGGGTTGCTGAATGGTACGCAGCTGACGAGTTTATTAGGGATTGTCTTGAAGGAGCGGATCCAAAAACCATTGGATTTCTAGCTACTGAATTTTCAAGGATAATATCACATGATACACTTTTGAGAAATGATAATGAAACATTAGAAATTTGTCGAGATTGGGAAAAATTATCTAACGATCTTTTCCATGCTTATCAAGATCAAGCGATTATCGAATTAAATTACAAGGGAAAACCACTTAAATTCTCAAGATTGTTACATAAATTAAAAAAAAAACCGGAAGAGAAAGAGATTTTAATGACGCTTTAAGTGCCCTTAGGGGAAGAAATTTTTTATTTTATCTTAAACTAACTTTATTTTTTAAGTTTTTAGGAAAACTTGATGAAAAAATTTTGATCCAGAAATAGTTAAGTGTCCAATGAATCTTTTACACTTATTTAAGGTAATGAAACAACTTTATTCTAAAAATGATATACATGAATTTAGAAATTAGAATTCTATAATAAATATAGCGACTATAATAGCTATAATAAGAATAATAAAGTGAATAAATTACGGCAAATACTACTATTCAGATTTCAAAAAAAATCAAAAACAAGTTATTTGAACTTATAAATAGACTTGAGAAAAAATGGGGAAGAAGAATTACTTATGACGAGGCAATTGAATTCCTACTTGAAGAAAAAGTAACAAAAGTAAATAAAGAAGAATTTCTCAATAATATCATAAAATTTCAAGGAATTCTTAAGGGAGAAGGTAGATCTTTACTTATAGAATCAAGGAGATTTGATCTTGAACGAGAAGAAAGATACACTAATCGATAATTTCGCCGATGAAAATATAAAGTACATTTAATATAATATCATTATTCTCATATTTTTTAAACCAATTATTATATATTTCATTTTTAATCATAATATTTTTAATCAAATAAAAAATAAAGTGAAAAAGATTGAATTTTGATACAATAAATTTTGAACTGAAACCAAATGGTATTGGTATTATAACACTCAATCGTCCTGAGAAATTAAATGCTATGTCGTTTCAGATGATTAAAGATTTGCACGCTTTATTTGACTCTTTAATGGTTAATTTAGATTGTCGTGTTGTTATATTAAAAGCAGAAGGGAGAGCTTTCTGTGCTGGCTTGGATTTGAAAGAATCGATGATTTTACAATCAAAAAAGAAGCCTGCAGAATTAAAAGAAAAGTTTCATTTTCTAAATGCTCCCGATAAAGATATTATAAAGGCAAAATTATACGCTCAGTGGCACACCAGTCAAATTATCGTGAAAATGCGTAAGATTGGTCAACCAATTATC
>JAUWHC010000399.1 GCA_030606095.1 Promethearchaeota archaeon
TACTTACAAAACTAAAAAAGAAAGAAAGGTTAGAATTAAAAATCCTAACCAATCTTAAAAAAATTTTAGTTAAGGCGAGTTATAATAAGAAGACTTTTCCTTTTAAAAGAAACGTCTTACCTTAATTTCTGATTTTTTGTCACAAATTTATTTTTTCTTTAAATATGAAAAGCGTAAATTAAATTTAAATTTAAAGTTAAGGCGTTTTAAATTGAAGAAACTAGAAGAAATAGGTACATGCCCTAGTTGTGAATGTTCTTTAATCGTTTTTAAGACGAACAATTATAAACGGTATGTTAAGTGCGAGGCGTGCGGACTCTCGTACGCGCTACCTAAAAGAGGTAAAATAAGCAGTTCGGCTTTGGAATGTCCAAAAAGCAAATTCCCGCTACTTATAATCGAAAAACCGGACCAAAAAGCGTATTTCTGGTCGGACCAACCGTGTTTTACCTGCATCGATTACGACAGGTGTCCGATCGTAAAAGAATTAATCTCGGAGTTTAAAGAACTGGAGGTGTACGGCTATTAAAAGCTATAATAAAGTCGGAATTATCAGTTTTTTACTAGTAGGAGGCCTTATAGTTGGATTTTTAGAAGACAATTCTCGAATTCCTAACGGGCTTGGATCTATAGAAATGCCAAAAACAAGCAGTGAAGAAGTTCTTGTAGATAAAATTTATACGTTTTTAGCTCCAAGCGATTCCTGGCAATGCGACAACCAAATTTTGCAAGCGAATTATAATTACATGTTATTAGTGGAAATAGTAACTCCACACGACTGTCAAATCAACGTGACAATTATAGATCCCGTTCTAGATGTCTATAAAGTATTTCGAACCGATGTTAATATCTCTCAAGACGATGGATGGTTTAATTTCCCCTTTGGTACGGCGATTGGCGGTAATTATACTTTCATTTTTTCTGTTATTGCAGAGCTTAACTTAAACTTGCTAATAAAGATTTCTTTCGACCCTGAACACGATAAATGTTTATATGATATCATGTCCTCCCACGATATAGCTAATTTAAATCTGTATCGCGTAACAAAATTTCACGATCAGGAGGCGATAGAACACCAAATATTTCTTAGAACGGATTATTGTCACAAGTTTTACATCGGAAGAGTTTCGTCTATTGGCGGTGACTTACCCTCAGTAAGAGAAGTCGGCGCAGATTACGATATTAACGATCCCGAGGGTATACAGTTCAAAATCTACGACAATAAAACCTTAGAAAATGTAGGAGCTGTCGTACATTTTAACTTTGCCACGGCAATCGAAGGCATCTATACTATAAAGATAGTAATCTATTGCAACGTAGAAGTAGTAAATATTGCTTACGCCGTCGTAGAAGACTATAAGAAAAGTACTGAAAACGAATGCAATTCTACAGGTCCCGATCCTGTAGATCCAGTACCCGGACCTAATAATGGAACTAATAATGGAACTACACCGCTCAATTACTATTATGTACCAATTGAATGGACGTTCGGGTTTGTCATCAGCGCAGGACTCGTAGTTGGAGCATTAATCGTTATAGGAAGCGCTCGCAGAAAAAGAAAATCGGTCGGTCTTAATTAATAATTTAATACTTTTTTTTTAATTATATTTTCTAGATCCAAAATAATCCAAATTTCGATGGTTTTAGAAAAAATTAAAGCTAATTTTTTATGGTGTATTTCTTAGTTTATTCTTTTTCCTTTTGATTATTTTGTTTAATCCTATTTTTAGCAGCTAAAATTGTCTCTTAATTAAGCTCTTTTTAAAAAAAATTTTTCCCTGATCTATTAATATACTATACCGAAAAATAGTTCTGGAAATCGGAGAACATGGTAGATAAACAATTTCTTTAAAGCAAATCTAGATAAATAAATCAGAATTAGAAAGAGAAATATAGTTTGACTTGATGTGAAAAATTCCTTTTACCTTTTCTTAATACTTTACAATAAAAATTTAATTTATTAATCTTTTTTCCAAAAAATTATTGATTTTAATTCAATAAAAGTGTTATCGAATCTTTGTCTCTCAATAGAAACATAGAAAGATTGCTCAACCTTTGATTTCTTCTTTTTTTTTATTTCGACTAAAATCCGACTTAATTCTACACTTCGTAGCAAAAATAATCTATAAAAATTCTCAAATCTAAAACGGTCTAGTAATTTATTAAATCGACTTTCGTTTCTTTTACCATGGAAAAACCTGGTTCTTACTACGATTGGGAGCAGAATTTTAGGAAAAAGTCGGAAAAGCTCAAAAACGAGACGAAAGAACCTCGAATTATTAACTCGATAGGACTTCCGCATGTTTTTTTTAAAAACTACTTGAAGCTCTGGAAGTCGGAGAACGTGAAAAAAAAAGAGTAGTAATAACCTTACAGAAAAAAATATTAAAAAAAAATAAAGATTTATGCGCTCAAAAGAGCTTTTGCATTATTTTGCCATTCAAGAACCATTTTAGATGAGACACCGCTAATTTTAGAAGCTATTTGTTCGGGGTCGGAACTTACCAACTCACTTACAGAGCCTACTCCTACCTTTATTAAGTTCTTTGCGGTGCCAGCCCCAATCCCTTTAACATCGATGAGCGAATGCTTACCGTTGCCATTATCGGAAACTCTGCTCTCTTCGGCGTTAACTTCTTCTTCGTACAATGTTTCGACTTCGAAACTTAAGCCTTGAGATTCTGGTACTTCTCCTTTCTCGGTATCAGCAATTCCCACGCTCGTTATGAAAAACTCTGCTTCTTCAGGTGGCAAGTCTGGCGCGTCTACTATTATAGCTCTACGTTTCAGCGAATTGTTCGATGAGAATCCCTTCGTCTTGAACATAACTCGGAAGTGGCACCCGTGAGCTACGATGTTTCCGCCAATGGCGTCGTTTCCGGAGAACATTCCCATCATCTTAGTTGAAACCTGATTAGTTAAAAGAACGGCGCAATTGTAAGTCTCCGAGATTCGAGAAAGAGCGTGTATCATGTTGTTTAAAAAGCTTTGTCGGCGAGCTAACATGCCAATACCCACGTATTCAG
>JAUWHC010000151.1 GCA_030606095.1 Promethearchaeota archaeon
GCTTATCTGAGATAAAAGAGGCATTAACATCAGTAATACAGAAGAATATAGATATAATTAGACGAAACAAACAAAAAAGAGAAGAATTAATTAAGAAATACGGAGAAAAAGTTGAACCTCTAATCTATATAATTGTTGCCACAGGGAATATTTTTGAAGATATAATCCAAGCTCAAGCGGCTGCAAGGCAAGGTGCTGATGTTATAGCCGTCATACGCTCTACGGGACAAAGTTTATTAGATTATGTCCCTTATGGTAGCACAACTGAAGGATTTGGAGGGACATATGCAACCCAAGAAAATTTCCGTCTCATGAGGTCAGCTTTAGATAAGGTCAGTGAGGAAGAAGGTAGATATATTAGACTTACTAACTATTGTTCAGGACTTTGCATGCCAGAAATTGCTGCCATGGGAGCATTTGAAAGAGTAGATATGATGTTAAACGACGCGTTATATGGAATTCTATTTAGGGACATAAACATGCAAAGAACGATAATCGATCAATATTTTTCAAGGATGATTAATGCATTTACGGGAGTAATCATCAATACGGGGGAGGACAATTATCTTACTACTGATGACGCTTATGATGCAGCTCATACAGTGCTAGCATCACAATTCATTAATGAACAATTTGCGAAATTAGCAGGTTTAAGTGAAGAGCAAATGGGTTTAGGCCATGCATTTGAAATGAACCCTGAGTTGGAAAATGGATTCGTTTACGAACTTGCACAAGCGCAAATGGCACGAGAAATATTTCCTAATGCTAGTTTGAAATACATGCCCCCGACAAAATATATGACGGGAAATATTTTTAAAGGCCATGTTCAAGATGCTTTATTCAACATCATTACAATTCTTACAAATCAGAGGATTCACTTACTCGGGATGTTAACGGAAGCAATTCACACTCCATTCATGTCAGATCGGGCTTTATCCATTGAAAATGCGCGTTATATTTTTAAAAATATGAAAGATTTAGGAAACGAGATCATGTTTAAAGAAGGAGGGATAATGCAACAACGTGCAAACGAAGTATTAACTAAAGCCCTTGATCTTCTGACTAAAATTGAAAAGGAAGGACTATTTAAGACCATTGAGAAAGGAATTTTTGCTGGGATCAAAAGACCGATTGATGGGGGGAAGGGATTGGATGGTGTAATTCATAAAGAAAAAGAATATTTTAATCCTTTCTTAGAATACATGTCAATAGAATTAAATTTGGGAGGCGAAAAATAAATGAGTGGAGGACATTATTCTATTGAAAAGAAAGAGTTCGATAAGAATTTAGATCTAACTCGAATAAAACCTTATGGAGATACAATGAATGACGGAAAAGTTCAAGTTAGTTTTACTCTTCCTGTAAATGATGGAGAAAAAGCTACTTTTGCTGCTTTAGAAATAGCTAAGAAAATGGGATTAGAAAATCCTTCAGTTGTTTATCATGTATCGTTAGATAAGGATTTTACATATTTTGTGTTATATGGGAACTTTAAACATTCTATTAATTATACAGAGATAAAAGTGGAATCCATAGACATTGAAGCACTGACTATGGAAGAGATTAATGACTATATAAAAACACAAATAAAACGAAAATTGGTTGTTATTGGCGCTACAACGGGAACAGACGCACATACAGTAGGAATCGATGCAATTATAAACATGAAGGGATTTGCAGGTCATTATGGCCTAGAGCGATATGAAATGATTGAAGCATATAATTTTGGAAGTCAGGTAACAAATGAAGAATTCGTTAAAAAAGCAATAGAACTAAAAGCCGACATACTTCTTGTCTCCCAAACTGTAACACAGAAGGATATCCATGTGAGAAATTTAACCAATCTGGTCGATCTACTAGAAGCTGAAGAGATAAGAGATAAAATCGTTTTAATCTGTGGTGGTCCAAGAATCTCGAATGAACTTGCTAAAGAATTAGGATTTGACGCTGGTTTTGGTCCTAACACTTTTTCTGAGAATGTAGCAACCTATTTTATGAAAGAAGTTTATAATAGAAAATCTAAATGAAATACAAACAATATGCCTCGATCAAACGCTTATTCTGATGATGATTGGAAAAAAGTTACACCTCATATACCCCCTGTATATGATAAAAAGGCTTATAATTTGATTTACGATCATCATTCTCACACATACTTCAGTGATGGAGTACTTACAATTAAGCAAAATGTTGAATGGCATATTGCTATGGGGTTCAACGCATTAACGATAACTGATCATAACAATATGCGGCATTTAGAAAAAATTAATAAAGTTAAGGAAGAATATATAGAAAAAGGTATTCTTATAACAAGTGGTATTGAATGGACAACGATTAGGATTCATTTAAATTTCTTAGGTATCTCAAAGTGGGATACAAGAGTATCTTATAAACCTAAAGATGAAAAGATTATTGACGCAATTAACAAGGTTCACGATCAAGGGGGTGTGGTTGTCTGTAATCATATCCCATGGAGTTTAAACGAAGCTAAATATAAAAATCATCCAACCCGAGAAACCCTATTGGAATGGGGGGTTGATTATATCGAGATTGTTAACGATGATTCTCAACCAGAAAATGTCTTTGATCAAGAATCCTATGATTTTTGTATGGAACATAAGGGAGAAATTGGAATGCTTACTGGTACAGATATGCATAAGCCAGATGGATTAGTAAGTGGGGGTGTTCACGGTTGGACGTTATTAAACCTTAAAGATTTTACCGAAGAAGCTTTATTAGAAGAATTAAGAAAGAGACGAACTAAAATTCTATATTCTAAAAAACCTTATCTAGATCCAGGTCTTCATAAATAGCGATTTTTACCATCTGAAAACTAATTGATAAAGAAGTATAACCAAAGAAATGTGGAAACTAAAGCAGATATTCCCCAAAATAGAATTTTATAAACCTCTAAGATATCTTGAGTCAATCTCTCGTCTTGAAGATCATAGTTTGGAAAAACTTCATATATATTTTCGTGTTCTATAATTTCATATACCTTTTCCATTGCGATTTCTTTGTAAATTTCTTCAGGTTCTTCGGGGAATATAATTTCCTCGTAATTTTTATACTCTTTTTCTGAAATCATTTTTTTTTCTCCTATTTTTATTTTTAAAAAAAAAATTAAACGGAAATATCTCGCTTATTAAATATAAGCACTGATAAACCACTGGAGAAATTACATATTCAATGAAAAATCCCGTAATAGCCTTTATTCATTCATTCAGTGACCTTACAAAAGGCATCTCAAGATTTGCTAATAATATTAATGCTATCAAAGATGGTATTGAAAAAGAAAAGGTTTTGATAGAAAACTTGCATGGTTTTGACAAAATTTATCAGTTAGTCAATACATTGGCGAATTCCATCCCCTTTTCTCTCGAATTGATAAAAATGATCGAAAAAGAAATGATCAATCATCAAGTTGAATGACAAATAATCTATAAACTTGAAGATGGCTATCTTGTAGCCTTAGATCCAAGAAAGAACGGTCAAGCAGAGGTTTATTGAATTGAAAAACCAGATAAAGAGTCTTATCATCAGCAATATTTCTTTAACAAATTATTCAATGACTTTCCCCGCAATGACTCTAATGCCTAGTATTTCAATTTGCTTCAAATTTACCTTTTTAATTTCCAAGCAAATTATCATTAGGTCGTCATAATCTTTTTTAAATAGCAACTTGAATAATTCCGCGTTCTTTTTCAAATGATAGCCATCCCAGTTATTAGGATGATATTTTATCTCAATCAATATGGTTTTCCCATCTTGAATGAGTACATCAATGTCAGATGTGTAGTTTTTAGCAAAAACCTTTCCATCTTTATCAATCAGTTTCTCTTTTTTAATTTCACTTGCTTGTATATTTTCTTGAATTAACTCATCATTTAAAAGATAAAGTATAGTATTTTCCAAACTTTTTCCGCTCCTACCGGTGAAAGAATCTAATCTTGCAGTTATCAAGCTTCTTTCTCTATGAGCTGCTTCGAATCCTTTATTAATTTGATTAATTAATGCTTCAAACCGTTTATCCATTGCTTCAAACCGCTTGTCCGTTGCTTCAAACCGCTTATCTATTGCTTCAAACCGCTTATCCATTGCTTCAAACCGCTTGTCGGAATGAATTATTACATTCTTAATATCCTCCTTCGTTGCTTCAAATCGTTTATCTATTGCCTTAAATCGCTTGTCGGAATGCTCTATTACTCTAGTAATATCATCTTTCGTTGCAACAATACCAGATAAAACAGTAATTATCGCACCTTTAACTTCGTCGCTTTCTCTTATCAATTTTGGTAGGAGTCTTAAAAATTCTTCTTTTTACATGTGAAATATACACCTTTTATCTATAATATTAATAAACAATTGTATTAATAAAGATATCCGATAAAAACACCCATAGAAATGAATTAATTAATATTGGAAATAAGAACGACTTAAAAGAAACTAAGATGTTTTCTAGTGATGAAGGAAAAAATTAAGCTCAGCAAATAAAGGCTGGTGAATTTTTTGGAACTAGTGCAAAGTATGGGGAAAATGTTGAGAAAACCTTTAAAAGTTTAAATTTTTAAGTAATTTCAAATAAAAAAATAAAAATTAAGTTCTATAATTCTTAAGGCAGTTATTTTTCCCAGGATCGCATTATTACGTGCGTATTTGACTCAGTTATCCCTTCTATTAAATCAATTTTTTTAGCAAAAATACTGTACAACTCTTCCGACGAATCCACTACGATTTCAATTAACACGTCGTAATCGCCAGTTAAAGACATTACGCGTTTGATTTGAGGGATCTCTTTTAATTCGTCAATTACCCTTTCTATTACGCTCATCCCTAATTTACATAAAGTTATTGCCTTCATAGTCATAATTTCCAACCTATAATCTATATTTCTAATTTATTTATTTCATTAACAAAAAGAATTTTGATGTTTTTAACTTCGTCTAACTTTTTTATTTGTTTATTGACTAAATAATAAAAATCTTTTATGGAACTACTCTTAACATTTAATAAGATGTCGTGCGTTCCTGCTAACGTGTCTACGCTCACTACTCCTCGAAATTTTAATAATTTCATTGGTAATTTCTTAAAACTTCCTATTTCGTTGTCTAGAAAAAGATATGCGTTGACAATGTTTTTCAATTCGTGAGCGTACCGGAATAAAATTGAAACAATTAATAAAAAGAATACCAACAACAAAGATTCTAACGGGAAATACTCGCCAACAAAAATTACACCAAAAATCAAAGCACCTATTGGTTCTATTAGAGTTAAGATGCTACTCCATTGGCTATAGGTCAAACTATAAGGCTTCCAATATGCGCTCGTAAGAAATACAAGTAAGAATGGAAGTATTGTAGAAAAAAATATCAAAAAGATTACGTCCCCCCGCATTAGGATATTAAACATATTAGGGAATTCACCAAAAAATTTAACTGTTTCAGTCGTTAAATCAGAAATTGGAAAGATGAGTTGAAAAATCAAAAGAAACGGAAACATGAATATTACACCTATTAAAAAGGTACTTGATATTTTTATCAGGAGACGAACGATCTTATAATATTGATTTTTATTAGCGATTTTTAGCTCACGTTTCGAATAAATATCTCTATTTATAGATATTTGAAAGAAAGTGAGACTTAACGTGAAGAGAATAATGAATATCAACCCAATCAACGAAAATCCAGTTCCATGCAAAGAAGCTTCTTGACTCTTTACGCTTATTATGATTCCTATTGAAAGAACTAATAACAAGAGATATAGCATTTTGAATATATCCAGTTTCTCTGATTTGATTCCGTGTTCGTAAAGAGCTACAAGTATAATGCTAACTTGAAATCCGATCATCGCTAACGCAATAGTTTTTGTAACTTTTAAAGCCATAAAATACCAGATAAGTTGCATTATGATGCCAAAAAACCCCATTATAGCGAAATAATAGATGTTCCTTAACCTGAAAAACCTTCTATTTTTATGAGTATAAATAATTTTAAGAACTTCAAATGGAATTTTTTTATTTGAAGTGAATCTATTGTTTACAAATATCAATAAAATCGCTAGAAGAAACAAAAAAACTCCTGATACTAAAAATCTTAGAAAAATTACCATTAAAACAGAAACTTCATTGAACAAACCTAATACTATAACAGGGATAAAACTCCATAACAAATTTGCTACGATGAGATTGATAATGATTTTATTCTGCATAATAATTATTACTTTAAATTGTTTAAATCAAGGTTTTCGATTACGATATATAAAAACATTGATCATTTGAATAGTTTTCCTTAAATAACACCTTGATATTTGGTTCATTTATCCCACAGCTTTCCCAAAAGATTTGCTGAACTAAAATTAATAAATTTTACAATATAGATAAATATAGATAACGATTATTATTTGATATTCTTGATTATTAATTTTTATAAGAGCATGGTTTAGAACAATGAGTTGGAGAGAAATTAGACCAATTGCAATATGTTTATTCTATTATAATAACAAGT
Organism: Promethearchaeota archaeon; assembly: GCA_030606095.1. GTDB lineage: Archaea > Asgardarchaeota > Lokiarchaeia > Sigyniarchaeales > SOKP01 > SOKP01. Next base: position 6,504 of record JAUWHC010000151.1, read on the forward strand.
TTCTTGTTTTTGAAGGATTTGACAAAGTTAAGAATGAATTTTTTTATAGACCTTTAGGTGGAGCTATAGAATTTGGTGAATATGGAGAACAGGCGTTGAAAAGAGAAATTAGGGAGGAAATTCAAGCTGAAGTTATTGATATTAAGTTTTTAACGTTATTTGAAAATATTT
>JAUWHC010000315.1 GCA_030606095.1 Promethearchaeota archaeon
CGTAACATATGAACAGAATTCGTTTTATTTTCGTCATATTTGCACTTACTAAGTAGTTAGAGTTCTGTTTTATTTGTCCGAATTATTTTTTTAATCATTTTTTCGATATTTTCATCAATTATTTTAAGAATTTTCTGGTAAGCCTTAGTACTGGCGTAATACGGATCTATTATATCTAAATCTTCAGTTTCTCCGTTAAATTCTTTTAAAGTAAACAATTTTTTATTGATGTCGTTAACCCCTTGATAATTTTTTCTAATATCGATGACATGCGACTTTTCCATCGTTATAATTAAGTCTTGTTCTTCTAGCAATTTTCGATTGATTATTTGGGGTCGAAAATCAGAGTGTTTGATGCCTTTTGAATTTAAATATTCCTGAGATTCGGGTTGCATGTAAGAAAATGCATTTATAAAACCAGCGCTCTCAAAAGTTAAATTAACATCATATTTCTTGGCGTAATCTCGTGCTAAGTATTCAGCAGCAGGAGATCTTGCTGTATTGCCTAAACAAACTATTAAAATCTTTGAGATATTATTCATTTTTTATCATATATGTAAATAAATTGAGCCAAAAAAACTTTCCTTCATTAAAAACTATATGAAGATTATTTTTTAGAGGATTTTTAAAATATTGCAAATAAAGAATTTAAATAATATAATATCATAAATAAAGATTAGATCGAAGAGAATGAAATCATTATTGAGAAATTTTAAGAAAAAACATTACATAAGAGCATTAAATTAAAATGTAGCTTGCATTAATTTTAAACTAAAAAATACTTTAATGATATTGATGAAAAAGGAATCCTTCAAAAATTGGTTTGCAAGAGTATTTAAGAGAGATGTTAGTTTTTCAAAACATTCATTTGTTTATATATTTTTATCTCTTTTAGTTTTGGCATTAATTGTCGAGGTCATTCTATTTAAATACATAGGAACATTTGAGAGTGGAGCTATGGATTTAAGCGTAATTATTTTAGTTATCGGTATCTCAGTTAGTTTTTTAATATCTGGATCCCTCATTGATAATTTGAATAACAAAACTAGAGCCTTCAATATTGTTCTACTTATTTGTATTATCGGATTGTTCTTTAATGGTTTTAACGAATTATTCTTTTCCTATATCGGTTTGATAATTATTGTAATAACAATACCTCAATTAACTGTTTTGTGGTTTAGTGTATTAATTCACGAGACAAATATCTTAAATAGGGGTAGGATAACAGCTTTTTTAATAGCATCCTGCTTTCTTTTGGGGATGACTGGACTTATTTTTGTAGTTTTTGAATTCTTATACAGATACTTCTTCATTTTAATCTTTCTTCTATTATTTTGTATTGTTTGGCAATCGAGGAAGTATAAATATATCGAAACTAAAGAAAGGCTAAAATCTGATAAAAAATTTAAGGAAATAATTTTTGAAAAACATTTTTTTAGGTATTCTTCGAGTTTCACAGTATTAAGTTTTATTTTAGGAGATTTACTTGCTCGATATGGTTTTACTGTAGAAATAATAACCTTTTCAATTATGACTTTTTTTTATCTTATAGCTTCTGGTTGTTCTTTGGACAATATAGGTCGAAAAATTTCGATTATCTTAGGGATTTTAGTGCTCTCATTTTTCCTTATATCTTCTGGCTCATTTTTGGGGATGGATTTCATATTTGGTATACCAAAACCAATTTTTCTTGCTTTACATTATGCATGTTCTTTGACTCCTCTTTTATTGGCTATAATTACGATATCTGGTGATTTTTCAACAGAAAGAGGTAATTTAAAGTACAGAGCACGAATAAATGGACTTTTTATGGCTTTAATGTTTTTGGGTACTATTATTGGCTTTTTTTTTAGTAGATGGATAAATGGTTTGTATACACTCTATCCAGAATTAAATAATATCATCCCCGATTTTCCAAATCTATTAGATTCATTTATTTTAGTTATACTTCTTGTTTGGATGATGGCAATGAAAGAATTTTTAATATCTAAAGAAAAAAATTGGTCATCAGCAATGATAAATCTTTATGTTTTTAGTGCTTATGGAGTTGGGCTTTACTATCATAGTTTTGAGGAAAGTCCCCAAGGGGAAGAAAAAGAGAAGAAGAGAGAGATGGACGAAGATCTTATTTCTGGAGCATTGACAGGTGTTGTAGCGATCATTTCTGAAATAACTCAAAGCAAAAAACAGTTAAGAAAAATTGACAAGGAGGGTTATCATCTTCTATTCTCTTTTGGAAAATACCATGTTGTCTGCTTAATTTCAAACTTGGATTTACCGGTGTTATTAAAGAAACTTGATGAGTTTTCAAAAGATTTTGAAATAAAATTCGGGAAGGATCTTAAAAATTTTGTAGGAAATGTTAGTCCTTTTGATTCAACAAAATTTCTTATTGATAAATATTTTAATCAGAAATATGGGCTTTTTTTTAAGTAATTTATAATTGAAATCTAATTATTTTAAGGATTCTGTTATAGAGAGCAAATATTAAAACATACTAAATTGATTTCCTTAAAGAAAAATTATTTTTTGTTTTCTTTCTTTTCCTAATTTCATTTTTATTTAGAATTATTAATTTTAATAATCTTTTCAATAGATTTAATTATTCCATCTTCAATTCTTTTAAGAATTTTATTATATTCTTCAAATGGCAAGTTAATGGGATCTTCGATCTCCAAATTGCCTTCTTCCCCAGCAAATTCAAGTAATAGATAAACCTTTTTATCTAAATTCTCAATGTGTTTAAACTTTCTCTTTATTTTTTTTGTATGATATCGAGCTTGGAATCCTAAAATTAAATCTTGTTTATTTATCAGTTCTTCTGTTATATCCTTAGCAACAAAACCATCTACGCTTATCCCCTTAGAGATTAAATTTTTAACTGTGCCTTCGCGTGGTGTTTCAAAATAATGGCGAATTCCAGCTGAGTCAAAATTAACATCCCGTAATTTTTCTTTATAAGATGTGCTTTTTAGCCATTTTGCGTAATATTCTGCAAAAACACTTCGACATGAATTTCCACTACATAAAAAAAGTATGTTTTTTTTTTTAGACATAATCTAAACTATAAAATATAGACAACCAAAAATAAATTATTACTTTGTTCAAAAAGATATATAAAAATGATTTCATTTTGCTATTTTAAGATATTTTTGTAAAAACATGGGGTTTGAAAAAATATTTCATTAAAACTTAAGACGGGCTTCTTGATAATTGGAGGAGGTATTTCGGGTCTATCTTTAGCTATTAACTTAGCAGATATGGTTCCTGAGGAAGATATAATTTTAATTACCAAAGAAAAATTATCAGAATGCAACACTTTTTATGCCCAAGGTGGAATCGCATGTGTACGGGGCAAGAATGATGATTTTGAGAAACACATTCAAGATACATTAATCGCCGGGGATGGACTTTGTAATGAAGGGGTTGTAAGGTTAATTGTATCAAAGGCGCCTGAAAGAATTGATCAACTAATTGAGATGGGAGTTGAATTCTCAAGGAACAATGAAGGGGGATACGATCTTGGAAAAGAAGGAGGGCATTCTGAAAGAAGAATTCTTCACGTAAATGATTTAACAGGGCAGAATATAGAACTTAAACTTATCGAAAAAGTAAAAAAGATTCCAAATCTTCAAATTAAAGAGAATTGGTGTGCTATTAATTTATTCTGTAATAATTTTAGATGTGATGGCGCTTATGTATTAAATCAAGAGAGCGAAGAGATTTACAATATTTCTGCTAAATCTACAATTTTAGCGACTGGTGGTGCGGGTAAGATTTATCTTTATACAACAAATCCAGATGTTGCCTCTGGAGATGGAATTGCAATGGCATATCGTGCTGGAGCGATAATTGCTAATATGGAGTTTTATCAATTTCACCCTACTTGTCTTTATCACCCATTTGCTAAA
>JAUWHC010000328.1 GCA_030606095.1 Promethearchaeota archaeon
ACAATTTAAAAGCATTACCTTACGACTCTAAATCTGAGAAACTAGTTGAATTGTTAAATAAGATTTATTCTCAAAATTCTAACGAAAAGATATTAGTTTTTACGCAATTTGTAGACACTCTGTTGTATTTAAAAGATTTGTTGAACAAACAAAAAGAAGATTATAATGTGGAAATTTTTTACGGAGGTTTAAATAAAGTTGAAAAAGATGAAGCTGTAGAGAGATTCCAAGAAAGCAAGAAATTTTCTATTTTACTTTCTACGGAAATCGGTGGCGAGGGTAGAAATTTTCAATTTGCGCGCGTTTTAATAAATTACGATTTACCATGGAATCCTATGAAATTGGAACAACGAATTGGTAGACTTGATAGGATAGGCCAAAAATCCAAAGAGATATACATTTATAACTTTTATATGGAAGGAACTGTAGAAACAGATATTATGTTCGCGCTCGATAAAAGAATTCACCTATTCGAAGAATCTATAGGGCAGCTAGAACCGATAATAGGTAGAATACAAAAAGATATAAAAAATATTATGTTTACTGAAGAAAAGGGCAATAGAAGGAAAAAATTAAACGAGTTCAACAGAAGATTAGATGTTGAAGTAAAAAGGGCAAGAGAATTAGAAATGCAACTAGACGATTTACTGATTGACAAAAAGTCTTTTCGAATCGACGATTTAATAACTTCTTGGACGACGTGTAAAGAAGTAAGGCTTAGTCATAACGAATTGTTTTTACTAACGAAATATTTCTTTAGCCTCAATCATAATAAGTTTGGTTTTGTAGATGTTCTTAAAGAAGAAGGTGTCAAAGCTTCTGAAAAAATAGGTCTTGAGACAAAAATTACGATAAACGACATTTTACTTAAAAATCCCAGGTATAAATTCTCAAAGGAATATGTAGGTATGTTTGATTTGAATCTAGCAAGAGAGCGAGAAGAGATCGACTTCTTTGCGTTAGGACATCCGTTAATTAACGAAGTGTTAGATTTCTGTACATCAGAAGATTTAGAGGGAACATTTACGATACTCAATTTAATGAAGGATAACCTACCAGAACATTTAATAAATCTTTTATCTTCCAAAAAAGACCTTTATTTATTCGTATTTAACATAAAATTTCAAGGTTACATATTAGAAAATCAATTTTCTGCTGTAATAATAGATAATAAAGGGAATGAGATTCCAGATTTAGTGGATATCGTGCTAGATATTAAAAAATTTCAAGATTACTTAGTAAGTGATATAGATAATCCTCATAAAGCTCAATTAGACCTAAGTTTTCTCGAGCAACTTACTCAAAAAGCTAAAAATCTTGTAAAATGGAAGACTTCTCAATGGAAAAAGGAAATAAAAGCTTTAAACGCTAAAATTTTTGATATCGAGACCTCTAAGAAAGAGAAAATATTTAGCTACAAAAGGAGAGTATTAAGTTTTAGACAAGAATCTTTAAGGCAGAAGTTAGAGAAAAAAAAAAGCCAGAGCCCAACCGAAAGACAACTATTAAACATTAAAAATATAGACGATAGAAACAAAAAGCAAGAGCGTTTAGATAAAATTGAGAATTTGAAAGAAGAACTACAATTTCTCAAAAAAAATATTTCATCTATCGATAAAAAGCTAGACGATCTGGCCTTTGAATACGAGGATCTCAAAAAAGAGATGGATAAAAGAAATATTGCAAAATATTACACTAATTTAAGCTCTTTTGCTATCATTCAAATTAAATAACTAGTTTATTCCATTCTTCAATGCTTTTATAAAGCTCTACTAAAAGCAGAAATAATCTTACTTCATACGCGTCATACATGAACTATTCTTTTTAATTAAAAATATTTAAATCCCATAATAGTAATGATTAATATGGTGAAAGAAACAACATTAAATTGGTGATTAAAATAATTAATGAAAATATTATCCAAAAAAATGAAGAATTATTGTATAAAGAGTGGATTCCAGTTGGAAAATTTATAAAAGTTTTAGTGTTATTTGTATGTTTATTAAATATTTCTAGCGGTATTATAATTACTGCTTTCAAACCCCAAGAGCTTGCGTTTTTAAGTATAATATTAGGTGTTGTAAGTTTATTTATTTTTCTTATATATTGGAACTATAGAAGACTAAAAATCATCTTAACTAAAAATCAACTTGATGTAGAATATGGAATTTTTAACCATAAAAAAATTCCCATAAAAAAAATAACCAGATGTGAAATAACTAAAGCAAATTTTAGGAAATATTGGGGAGTAGGAATCAGATTTGGATTAGATGGTTCATTGGTCTACAACACAGATTTCGGAGAGGCTGTAAAACTAACCTTTCAAGATGGTAGACCATTCGTTTTCTCTACAAGAAATCCACAGGAAATATGCAATCTAATAAACAAATTATCAAATTAAAATTTTTTTCTCCGAAATCATTAGGGATTTAAGTTTATAAAAAAAAGAGTGTATTTTTTTGTTATTTTAGTTTATTTAACGCGTCTTTTAGAGTCATTTCAAAATTTTCCAATATAAAATCAGTATCTTCTTCCGTAACAACTAAAGGGGGTTTGATTTTGATTACATTTCGTCTTCTCAGTTTACCTGTGGCCGTTAGAATTGGCATACTCGGTCCTAAGTATAAGTTATGTTCTGGTGCTAGTAAAACCATTTCTTCAGAAAGTTCTGTGAAAGGTTCTCGAGTTTCTTTGTTTTTAACTAATTCTATCCCGATAAATAAACCGGGACCTCTTACATCCCCAATAACTTCGTATTCTTCTTGCATTTCTAATAATCGTTTAGTGATCTTATTACCCATTTTTTCACAGTTTTCTCCATATTTGGCTTTCTCGATAACTTTAATTGCTGCTAGGGAAGTAGCGAATGATAATGGATCAGAGCTAAATGTAGTGTGCTCTTCCGAAGGACCAAATCTTTTCTTGATTTTTGGAGATGCAACTAAAACACCTAACGGATACCCACCTCCGATTCCCTTAGTAAATGTCATCATATCTGGGGAAACATCCAAGTTCAATTCCTTTTGATATCGCTCTGTTATTGTGAAATATTTTCCACATCTCCACATGCTCGTTTGACATTCATCATATATTAAGGACACCTTTTCCTCTTCACAGACTTCTTTTAATTTTAGTAAAAATTCGGGAGGTGCTGGTATTTGGCCTCCTGCTGCTTGAATTGGCTCAAGCATAATTCCTGCAAATCTTTTTGGTGCCATTCCTAGTATATAGTTTTCTACTAAATCAAAACATTCTAAGTTACAGCTAGGATCCTTTTTACCTTTTAATCCTCCTTTATAATTCCACAAACATCTATAACAATAGGGGTAAGGCATTCTTGTGAAGTGTTCGTGACCAAAGCTAGTGAAACGGTTTACTCCATGCATTGGTTGAGTAGCCGTACTCATTACTAAAGTGGAGCCATGATAACCACCCCAGAAAACTCCAAAATGGTCGGCCCCTCTGGATGACATCATTGCTAATTTGATAGCTGCTTCGTTTGCTAATCCCCCACCTTGATTATTTAATGAAACTCTTCCTCCTTTAAGTTTCCCGGGAGCTAATTCTGCGATTTTATTTACCAATTTTGCTCTAGCAGGAGTTAAAACGTTATATCTTACGTGATTTAGTCTAATCATTTGTTGATAAGCTGCATAGTTAACATCCGGGTTTGCAAATCCGAGACTTAAAGTCCAATTCATGGACGTAGCATCAAGAATCTCTTTTACATTACCTTCTTTATCAAT
>JAUWHC010000226.1 GCA_030606095.1 Promethearchaeota archaeon
TTTTTTTATAAATATCTTCCACCAATTCTTATGGTTGTATTACCATCTTGATTATTGTTGATCGTGTAAGACATTGTCTATTGAAAGAACAAATCCCAAGAGTATCCTTCGGTCTATTTTGTTATCTAAGATTTTTAAAGCCACATTCCTGGCAAAATCTTTGGTTTAAATCCTTTAATTCAACACCACAATTAGAACAAAAAGTTGGAATATTTCTCACCTTAGCAAAAATTTACAATTTTAATCAAATTAAGACAACATAGTCTTTTAAATTTAAGCTAAAGAAATTGAGCTAAAAAAATAAGAAAAATAACAAAAAAAGGTGTTTAATGAATATTTTAAAATTTATTGATTTCGATTTTCTTCTTTTTCGTGGTGGAGCATAATAACTATGCCAAGAATAAGCATTGCGGAATCGTCGTCAAGGTCAGGAGACATCTTGATTCCAAAAGTATTCTTTAGGAGACTTTTCCATAATTTTTTTCGTATTTCGGCAACTTCCTGACCATCTTTTATAATCTTGAATTTAAGCGTCATGATGTTACCTTTCATTGTAAAGACTTTATTTTCGTTTGGGTCCTCAAACCAATAGCTCGGTTTAATAGCAACAATTTTTCTTTTTAATTTTCCGATATATTGATCCTCGTCTTTTTCACCACCTTTAAAGAACTTATAAGTTGAACGCAAAGAGATTATTTTTTCTTGAACAGTTAAAACAGGAACATCGCCAAGGTCTCTTATGCGGTATGTATTACCGATCTTTATGAGTTTTCCTCTAAATGTTCCAAGTAATTCATCTTCTAAGTTCCTAATTTCTCCTTTATCCGTTAAAGAAATCATTTTCTCACGGAGCATAAATTCTCTCGTTTTTTGAAGCGACATTTTTTTCACTTTGTTAGATTTTTAAACATTGTAATTTTAAGAGTTTAATGTATTAATCGAAGTTCACCTTTAAAAATTTTTGCAACAATCCTTTGTAATAAGGAATCAATCGATTATACTAGCAAGAGTCATAGACTAATAAAACAAATAACAAATAAATAAAAAAATAAAGGATAAACTTTATTTAATTTATAATAAAAAAAATGAATTATAGATACCATGTCGTTAGTTTTTGTTTCTGAAGGATATTTTTGTGAAGGAGAAGTGGAAAAGAACTGGCAATTTAAAATGGAATTTGGGAAAATCCTATTGACCGAACAAGAGTTGTCACTAGTAAAAAAATCAAACATAAGTTTAACAGAAATCGGTTCCTCAATTGATGATTTCAAGGATGGTTTTATAATTCCTTTAAAAAGTATCAAAAAAGCGTATAGCGCGAAAATCCAAAAAATATTTGTTGTAGTAGTTGAAACCAGAGACGATCATTTGTTCTCCATTACAATGGCAAAAAATAAAAGCTTAGGTAGGCAAGAAAGTATTACTTTGAGTGAATTGATAAACGCAACTATTATAAAAACTATCAAGATTAAAAATATGGCATCCTCTCCGAACGATACGGAAATCGAACCAGTTTCTAATAAATGTGAATATTGTGGAGAAATTATTGATACTAGTTGGACATTTTGTAAAAAATGTGGAAAGGAATTATAAAATAATTTTAAACTATAAGAAAAGAAAATATTAGTAATAATATTGAATAAGTTAATTAGCGATGACGGCGTGGACCTCCAAAAGGACCAGGGAATCTTCCACGACCCATCATTCCCCCTCCACCAGCAGAGTCATGCATTACATTATCTATTGATAGAACAAATCCAACCAGTATCCTTCTGTCTGTTTCGTTATCTAGGATTTTCAAAGCATAAGTGTCCGCAAAATCAAATAATCCCCCTAAGAAAATATCTCTCCATCTATCAGCTTTTTCTATTTCCGCTACCAATTTTCTTGAAGCAACATCGTAGATTTTGAACGACCAGCCAAAAAAATCCCCTTCAGCCGCGTACCATCTATTTCCCATATTATCTTCCAAAAAGAATTTAGATTTAAAAAAAGTTAATATTTTCTTCTTAATTCTTGCAATTAATACTCCATCTGGAGTTTTTAAATCCTGTGCGCCTCTTGCTGAAACGATTTTACTATGAATTGTAGCAACAACGGTACCATCAAGTTCTTGGAGTTCAACTCGTCGTCTTATGCTAAAGATTATACGATTCATTCGTCCAATTAATTTTCCCTCGTTATCCATTATATCGCCGTAACCCATATCCCACATCCGTTCTTTGATTAAATAATAGTTTCGATTAATATCGAACAGACTCCCTTTTCTCTGAGGTGTTGGGGTTGGAGTTGAAGAAGGGGTGCTTTCTACTCCTTTTTCTGGTGCTTTTTTAATTGAAGACAATTCTGTACCGCATTTCTCACAGAACTTTTGTGCTAGATCAGCTTCATCTCCACAATTAGGACAAAATTTCATTATATCAGCCTTATCTACTTTATCTACTTAAGAAATAAAATTCAGTTTTTAATCATCAATAGTCAATTTATTCTAATAAATTTAAGGATGAGAAAGAAAATATACAAAGATTTTAAAGAAATTTTTTAACTAAACTATACTTTTAAATATAAAATAACAAAGAAGTGAGAAAAAAAAATGTCAACAATACCGAGTTTGCTCAAACTAAAGGATTATATTACTCTAACTGGGACAACACTAGGTTTGGTTGCTTTAATTTGTGGTTCATTTGGAACCCGAGGTGCCATCTCTTTAGGTTTCTTTTTAATCTCAATAACTTTTGGAACGGATTTAATTGATGGGTACATCGCGAGAAAGACAGGAACAGTAAACGAAATCGGCAGAGAACTCGATTCTTTGAGCGATTCTCTCACGTTTGGTATAGTGCCCGCCATATTATGTTTTCAGGGGTTTAAAACAGGGACATTTTACGATTATTTTCTAGCAATTGGGTGTATTTGTTTCGCACTAGGGGCTGTATTAAGATTAGCTCGGTTCAATATTTCAACAAGTGGCGGGTATACAGGTGTGCCAACTCCAGTAACCAGTTTATTAATCCTCATCTACTTTTACGCTAATTATTTTTATGCGTTTGCGTTTGGTGGGTTGAACTATCCTTTCCTTGAAGTTGCTTATTCCATTACTCCTTTCTTTTTAATTTTCTTTGGGTGGTTAAACATTACTACTTACATTGAATTTGGCGAAAAAGGTAAAAGCGTTTATTACTTATTCATCTTTTTAGCTCCCCTTTCTCCGATAATTGGCATTATAGGTCTTTTAAACCCTAATTTTATAGTATCTATGACCATTTCTCTGATATTCTTAGTTTTCTTTTTGATTTCGCTTAGTTGGGTGCTTCTTAACTCTGTTATTAAACAATTAACGATGAAAAAGGAAAAAGGGACAAGCTAGAACAAATTAAACTAAGAGAGTCATATTTACCTAAAACTACATTATTAATTTGATATTCTAATTAATCAGATGTTCTTTCCATTCTTCTATGCTTTCAACGATATGTTTAATATCCACTTCGCTTAAACGACCCAAATGGGTTTTATATTGGTTGATTTTACTTCTTAACTTGTGTAAAGTTACGCTAAATCCTTTTTTCTCTAAAATTAGGTCTGCAATATTTTCTAATTCAGTACTAAATTCCTCTCCATTAAGTTTTTGTAGCTTTTGAACTAACGATTTAAAAGCAGTATCGATTAGCATTCCTACTTCATCGCCAGCCTTAGGAATCTTTTTTGATGCTTTAGGAACTTTTTTTAAAGCTTTAGGCTCTTTTTTTAGAGCTTTAGGAGCTCTTTTTAAAGTTTTTTGTTGTGAAGTTTCTTTTTTCTTGTCTTGAATTTTTTGGGTTAAATCCGTAATTATATCTTTTGTTTGAGCGATACTTGTTTTTTTTTGTGACGCTTTAAAACTGCTAGGAGTAATCGGTTTAGTTGTTCCTACTGTTTTGGAAGCAGTAGTTTCTCTTGGTTCTGTCACTATCCCTAGAGATCTTGGCGTTTCGTGTAGACTCGAACTTGCTTTGTCCCACACTGTATTGATAACCGAAAGAATAAGTTTAATTAAAGGGGCGTGATCAGTAGCAAATCCAACAAAATCTTTTAACGAATCTTGTGAATTTTTCTGGATTATTCCCATAAGTACGAAATTATCGTCACTTTTAACAACGATAACGCTCTCATTTTTGAGAGTTCTATATTCTAAGTTTTTAATTTTATTAAATTTTTTAACATTGCTATTAGTATGTGCCTCTGAAGATGCAATTTTAATCTTAAGAGTTCCCGGGATATCTTTAAACTCTTCTAACGATAAATGATCTTCAAGTTTAGGAACAACTAAAAACAAATTCTTTTTAGCATGGGTAATTTTACTTAATATTTCTTCGTTGACTCTAGAAACGCTGTTAATGTGCCAAAAATTATCTATTTTCGCTTTTTCAGAAGAAATAATAATTTTATGATAACTTACCATTGCTTTTTTGATAGGATCATTTAAAGCTGCTACGGAATCGACTGAACTATGGATTATCGCGTTAAAACTGTCAATAATAATGTTTTCGAAGTTTTCTAGGTCGATAGATAAAATGTTTCTTTTTTTTTTAATCATTTCTATTATTTTTTTAATTTTAGATTCATAACTATTTAGCATGTTTAACAGTAACATCTGAAAGTCGTCCCGAAATTGAAAGGTTGAGTTAATAATATTATTAAGCGATTCGATTGTATTATCAAATTCGTCTTCAATTAATATATGTAAATTAGCAGTAAAATCTCCAAGTATTTTTTCAAAATTTTCTTTAAACACGGCTTCAATTACGTTCTTAACCGCATTCTCAGATTTTTTCAATTCTAAAGTTTCGATTTTTTCGTTTAAATCCTTTTTAATTGTGGTAATTAGCTTGATTAAATAAGAAAATTGTTTTTGGGTTATACCTTTAATTGTTTTATGTAGCTCATCCAAAACATTTTTTATTATTTTCAAGTTCTCCATTCCCTGAACAACATCATCTATATCTTGTTTTTGGATAATTACATCCTCTTCGATGTCTTTTCTTAATTCTTGGGTCGCGTTAAAAATAGTGTCTAATTCAATTATCGTATTTTCCTTAATTATTTTCTTTAAAGAATTTGAAAGTAATTGGTGTACTTGGTTTTTAATATTGTCCAAGTTAGCATTTATATTATCGTAGTAATTTATAATGGGGTAAATTGGAGGAATTGTTAGGTATTGAAGTAATAAGTCTGGACTTTGAGGATTGATAAGTATTAACAAACCAGCATCTATTAGTTCATTTAAATATTTTGTATATTCTTCTTGAGAGATATTAGGTAAAATAGAATATAGTTCGAACGATGACAAGGGTTTTCTACCAACGATTTGTAAATATAGTTTCATCGC
>JAUWHC010000366.1 GCA_030606095.1 Promethearchaeota archaeon
ATTAACTTTTTTTCATTGTCACTTAGATCTTCTTTAAATTTTTCGAGAAACTTTATTACTTTATCAGCTTCTCTTAAATTTCTCACGTGATCAGAGCCTTTCTTATTTAACGAGCCACCCCAAGCCATTATCATACCTTCTAAATCTATATTTTTTATTTATTTGGATCTTCAATTACCTTCGTGAATGGGCGAAGAAATTCTTGTTTCATGTTGATTTTATTCCTAACTTTATCTATTCTCATTAATGGAATCAATTTTTCATTCATTTTTTTTGCTCGTTCGTCATTTTGCGGGAAAGTGTCATAAAAGCCATGTTTTTCGTAATATTCGTGATCTGCTAAAAAGACAAATCGATTTCTTCCATAGATATCATCTCGAAATATTTTTTTGCCTCCTTCTCCCAAAAAGGTTATTGGTTTAATGTAATCTGCTTTAGAAAATGTAACTAATCTCCGAGCAAAATCGTGGAGTAAGGCATCTATCTCTTCCGATGTCCCAAATTCATCAGTAATAATATCCACAAAATTTGAGTCTTGAATTTCTACATGAGCTTGGAAAGTTTGAGAAATATTTGGAATTTGAGTTAAAGGTCCAGAAATAATATAACCCATCTGTTTTCCTATTAGAGTTGGTGTGTGAGTCATATAGAAAGCTCGATCTTGAACCATCTTCCATCGGGATGAAAGATATCTATCTTTAATAACACCAGCAAAAACAAGGATATCCGAAGTCATTACTACATCTTCCCAAAATTCAAAAAAGCCATCCTTTCCTATATAAGAGCATTTATTATCGTAACCACATTGTAAACACGAAATACATCCCCCTTTAATATCGATGTCATATAGGTTTACGATTTCAATCTCGTTTGAAAAAGACTCTTTAAACTTCTTTATCATTTTTCCTATATTTGTGTTTTCATTAGTTTCATCACTAACAACAAGAATTTTTTTGCCATGTGTATCAATTTTCCTTGTATCCTCTATAATTTTTCCAGGAGTATATTTGAAGTCTCTTATATTTAAAGGTGCATAATGTTTTGAAGTTGGAAAATTATTTTCGATGTGATTTATGAATTCTTCAGCGAATAAAAGCCATCTTGCTCGTCGCTTTGGGTAAAGAAGATCCCAGCTGTCTGCGGGATAATTTCCTACATAATTCATTTTTAAATCATCACAAATACTATGCATATAATTCTGGGCTGTATGATCGTAGAAATGAATAGAGGTTGATAGGACAAAAGTAAATTTATTTTCAAAAGCAGCTTCAGCATTTCTTTCGAAAATCAATTCAATAAACCGCTTATATTGGGAACATACCAACATAACAAATAAGGGAAACCCCCAAATTATACCGTCTGAATCTCCTACTTGTTTTAAAATATTTTTAAATCTTTCCTCATTTTTCTCAATCTTCTTAATAGTTTGTGCGATGTTTATTATGTTATATTCGTGTTCTGGATGTTTTTTCTTTATATATAAGATATATTGCATAGTGACGCTCTCAGCGCCTTTCGGGCTTCCATTCAAAATAGTTATTTTCATTATTAATTACACCATTCTATTGGGCTAATAGTTACTAGAAAAATATATTATGTAATAGAGAATTGGAGACTTTTAATAAATATTGCTTGATTAATATGCCTTTTTATACCCAATAATTATATCGAAAATTAAACTTTGCCATAGATTTATATAGGTCATTGTAATCTATAACTATATTATTTTTTCTTTTCTCTTTAAAATATAATCACTTTAAAATGATTAAGCCAAATTTTATTAAAAGGTGGCTTAATTATAATACAATTTTTAAAAAAGGTTAAAAATCCATAAGAATAACAAGGAAATCATTGCTAAGAATGCTACAAAACCTAAACCTACCCAGGAAAAAAGAATATTTTTAACATAATTAATTTTAAAATTTACGGCTTCATGGGGACATAATTCCGCGCAGCAATAACAAGTTATACATTTTTTCTTATTCCATTTTGGAATATTACCTTTCTTAATTTCTTTTGGAGGAATAATAGCATTTACAGGACAATTTTCCCAACATGTAGCACATAACTTACATTTATTTGGATCGAATTTAACTGTTGCTCTAAAAATAAGATTTCCAATATAATTTGCTAGCCAGCGAGGTAAAGGAGCAGATACAGGTCTAATTTTGGGTTTCTTAAACTTCCTATATACATCTTGAACAGAATTTCCAAGGATTTCAATATTATCCATATTCATTGTTCCTAATCTTTTCTCTTCAGCTTTTTTAAGATGTATCACATCATTAGGGTTCATTCCTGTGATTTGACAAACTACTGTATCTAAAGCTACAGGATCATATCCCGCAATAATGACATCTAATTTCACAACATCGCCCGCAGATGGACCTTGACCTTCTTGACATAGATATCCATCTATAACTGTCAGATGTGGTTTAGATACTGAATATATGTCTGCTAACGCAGCAGAAAAACGATCAATCAGAGCTGATTTAGCGTGTGTTCTTGCTTTATTACCCAATAAAATGGTTCCAAACATATTTTTGATGCAACAAGTAAGCAAACACTGTCCATGGGTCTTAATTTTTGGTAAATTGATAATGATATCGGCTTTTTCGAGCAAAATTGAACTAATAATCTCATTTATTTCTAGGGGATCATTAACGGCGTAAATTTTCCTTTCAGTTTTTTCAAATGGTATGCACTCTACACCTTCTTCATCGCATAATGCCTTTAAACCGCTTTCTTTCATCGCAACTTCAGTGGCGCCTGGTTTTGACGTCCCAGACGAATCACAAAGATAGATCTTCTTGGGATTATATTTCTTAACCCAGTGAATTACTGCCTTTACTACTTCAGGATGAGTCGTAGCAGCTCGCTCGGGAGGTTTTGCCCCAAGTATATTTGGTTTTAATAATATAACTTGGTCCTTTTTCATAATTTCTCCAGCATTAATTAGTTCTAGAGCTTTATAAACTGCTTTTTGAACATTCTCAGATTGTATTTTCTGTATCGCAATTTTGCTTTTATCAGACATAATATTTATCGTATTTTTCTACTAAAGATTATATATTGTAATAGTTCGCACCATTTTAAAATTCAGAGTAATTTATGTGAAAATTTGTAAGAATGAATAAATATGAAATAAAAAAAGAAAGAAAAATAAATTCCAATAAAACAGTGTTAGTCTTACGATCCACCAGCTTGTGTTGCCATTACGGTTATAACATCCTTCTTTGGGTGGATTCCTATTTTAGCGAACTTAAGCTGGTCAGGAAGTACTTTTCCTTTAAAAATAAATTGGATTGCAAGTATAGGATTAAGTTTGTACTCCCTTTGAACCGTTTTTTTAATTTCTGCTATAGA
>JAUWHC010000010.1 GCA_030606095.1 Promethearchaeota archaeon
TAAATAACTTCGTTTTTATCGAAATCAAATATCTCGTCATCCGGGTAAAAAGAGATTTTTGTGTAAGAAGCTGTTTCTGTGGTTTTTGTAATTGTTGGCTCCGTAACTTTAACGCCCCGTGAAAATTTTTGTTTATAGATAAGACCATCTCTACAAATCTCTACTTCTAACCATTCTGCTAAGGCATTAACGACTGAAAGGCCAACACCGTGTAACCCCCCGGATATTTTGTAGCTCTTATTATCAAATTTACCTCCAGAATGTAGATGTTCCATAATAACTTCTAAGGCAGGTTTATTATACTCGGGATGATTATCAATAGGAATACCGCGTCCGTTATCAAAAACTAGAACAGAATTATCTTTAAGAAGAGTTATTTTAATCTCGTTAGCATATCCCCCAATTGCCTCATCGACAGAATTATCCAAAACCTCAAAAACAAGATGATGAAGACCTTTCTTTCCTTGATCGCCAATATACATCGCGGGTCTTCGCCTAACGCCATCCAAACCTTTAAGAACTTGAATATCGTCAGCATCATAAGAGCTTTGGTTTGATGGGTTATTAGAAGAAGATTTCTTTTCTTTTTCGGGCATAAGAACTCTATTCTTATATTTAATTTATTGTAAAGGTAAAATCATCTGTTCTTAATTGAACTTATGTGATAATTTAACAATTTACATATAATATATGGAATGAAAATGATTTAAATGTTAGCACATTTCATAGTCGCTTGGATTTGAACTACAATCAGATAGATTAGCTAAAACCCAGAAAATTGCTTAAGGAACATTGATCCACTTAAGAAAAGCCTAATATTCATGGGGTTTATACAAATGAGCTTGGTTTCATAAAATTTATTTTTATTCATAATTAGGGCGGGTCATTGGTTTTCTCTTATCTCTTTAGCCATCTTTACGATTTCCACTAGCTGATTAGTTATATCATGCGTTCGGACAATATGAGCCCCATTATATACTGCAACAGCAGTTGCGGCAAGAGTTCCGTTTAGTCTATTTTCAGGATCAGGTATGTCTAAAGTTGTTCCTATAAAAGATTTTCGAGATATTGCCACTAAAATCGGTTTTTCTAGAACGCGGAGTTTATTTAAATTACCAATTATTTTTAAATCATATTTATGAGATTTTCTTTCGATCCAATGGCCAATACCCGGATCTAAAATAACTTTCTTAGTATCGTAACCCTTTTTTTTTAAGACTTTAATAGTAGATTTAAATTCTTCTATAATTTCTTCAATTGTACATAAATCACCAGGAACAGCTTTAGAAGCCATTAAAATAATTGGTAAGTCGTGCTCTACTATAAAATCTATTATCGTAGGATCGGTTTTTAAGCAACTCACATCGTTAATAATAATCTTTTTTTTGTGTTTTATAGCAATGTCATATGTTTGTTGAGCAACTTCCCGATATTGCGTGTCGATCGAAATAACAGTCTCATTTGGGATAATCTTACATACGAGTTCCATTGAAGGCATTAAACGGTTGAGCTCTTCTTTTATAGTAATCTTTTTTGACCATGGTGCTGTAGAGCGGGCACCTAAATCCAATATTCTCGCCCCTCCATCGACCATTTCTAAAGTTGCTTTTTCTAATAGCGTTAGATCGTTGTATACAGAGCCTTTATAGAACGATTCGGGGCTTAAATTCAATACGCCCATTATTACTGTTGGAAAATTATCTCCTATTTCTAAAAACTCAAAAAATTTCGCATAAATTTCATTCATAGTTATCTATAATTGTAAAAAATATTTCAAATGAGTCTTATTAGTGATTGTATACACAAATATAAAGATTTTCTTAAAGTCTCTCAAATTTTATTAATTAGGTTTTGATTTTAATTTCTTGAGTTTAAATGATAATTCTTTTCATTAATTTTTATACAACTCTGCATAAACCATCTATCAGAAATAATCTAATTAGATATAGGATATGGATTTAAATTGTGTCTACTTTTGTTAAAAATTCTGAAACGGCATAAAACCCTTTTTTTTTTATAAACCTTTAATCTTCATAATAATTAATAACTTAGTGAATTATTGAGAGATTATTTATTCAAAATCTTTAAAACTTATAACAAATAAATGTTAAACATTATAAAAATAATAAATTTCAGTAGCTAAAAATGAGAAAAATTTTAAAATTAGAAGATTTGAAAGATTGGAAAAGGGTTGCTTGTTTAATTTCAGTAATTGCCGGATTACAATTCATTATTATTACAATTATTGCAATGATATTTTATTCTGGTGGTTATGTATTTTTCGAATATACTTTTAGTTATTTGGGAACCACAATTGCAGAAAATGGCACAGATAATACGATTTCAAGGGTTTTATTTGTAATAGCATGTACAATAGCAGCTATTTCGTTAAACCCTTTCTGGTTTGTTATGCCTACATTATTTTCTGAGAAAAATTTAACAAAATATCTTAGCCTCTTAGGATCTATATGTGGTGTTGTCTCATCTCCTTTTTTATTTCTTTTAGCAATAATACCCGGTGATATTGATTTTAATGGACATATTCTTGCTACTAATATATTCTTCTTACTTTTTGCGGCAGCCATTTTAATATATTCTGTTACGATTTTCTTAAATGAAGATTACCAAAACATCTATGGTTTTGTTGGAATTGCATTTTCTATATTAATCGTATTGTATCCCGCTGTATTTCGGAATATTGATCTAATCCGTGCATTCATGCAAAAAATTGTTGTCTATGGCTTTTGTTTATGGGTTATATATCAAAATACAAAAGTCTGGAAAGTCGTTGGTCCTGAAAATAACTCATAAAATAAAACCTTCTTTTTTTTTTATAAATTACCATTCAAATAAGAATATGTTTAAATTTTCGCATTTGATTTTTAGAAAAAAATAAATACAAAAAGTTTTACCTTGTTTATGTATGGTCGACTACTATTTTATCGGGATGTTATATGAGGGTATTGTATTACTAATTGCTTTACCAGTAGTAATTAAAAGTTTAATTAACTATATTAAAGTACGAAATGAACTCTCTTTGTTATTATTTTTAATTCTTCTAAGTTATACTTGTTCCATTTTTTTTTCTTGGGTATCAAAAGTTTTAAACGCCTTTTCAAATATTGATTATATAATTTATGAAAATATTCCTGACCCTAATACTTTAGAATCTTGGATTTTATTAAGGATAGCGGATTTCCGAATCACTTATTTTTTCATAACAGTTGCGATTTTTTTTTCCTATTTTTTTAAAGGAAAAATATTTGAAAAAGAGATAAAAAAAATTAATAAATATACTATTCAAGGATTTACATTATTTAATTTAATTTTTGCATTATTTATTTTTCAGAAAGAAAATTTGTTATTTGATGCACTTACTTTCTTTTTTGTATTTGTGTTTATGATTGTGGTTTATTTACCATTTCTGTTGAGCTCCATAAAAGCCTATAAATCTACTGATCATCCCCGTTTTAGAAAATCTTTTTTATCCTTATCGATAATGTCTTTTTCTTATATTTCAGTATTATTATGCTTATTAGTAGATCGTATTTACATTTTATTGGGTCATTTCGGTTTTACCATTTTTTATTTTTTAACATGGGTTTTTGTAATAATAGGCATCATTAGTACTTATTATGGTTATCTTAAACTTAATATAAATTAGAAATTAGAAATTAGATCTCCTTTTGATTTAAACTTATTCTGATTTTATCAATTCTGAAAATTTAAATTATTGAATTTTATTATTTTTACAGCAAAAATATAAAAATTTGTTTCTAGTTTTTTTGAATTTGTGATTATTTTTTTAGAATAATAAATCAAAGGATATTGGTAATCTATGAGTATTAATAAAAATATATCTGAAAATCCATTAGATTTATTATTTGAGTACTCCCCTAATTTAATTTTTGTTCATGATTTAAAAGGGAATATTATTAACATGAATAAAAATCTTATGAAGGTTTTAGGATATAAAAGGAAGGGAGATGTTTTAAAATTACAAATAAAAGACATACTAAATTATGAAAATAAAGATTTTATATTGTCAAAATTCTTGAAGCTCATTTTAAATAAATCTAAGCATAGTGAATATTATTTTAAAACTAATAAAAATTCTTATATTCCTGTGAAGGGTTTTGGATTTCCTTATAAAATGGAGAAATTAGATGTTATTGTAAATTTATCTTCCATAATTAGTGAGAAAAAGAAATTACAGAAAGAATTGCTAAAGATCAAGTCGCAACTTGATAATTTAAAGGTAAAGATGCCAGAAATACGCCTTTGGTCATTATCACAAAAAAAGGATTCAATTGAAATATTACAAAAAGGAGGAAAGGTTCTCAAAGAAAGCGAGAAAAAATATAAAGACATTTTACAGAATATTAAAGAGGGATTTTTTGAGGTTGATTTAGAAGGAAATTTGGTTTTTTTTAATGACTCATTATGCGAAATTTTAGGATATTCTCCTGAAGAATTAATTGGAAAGCATTATAGAACCTTTATAGAATTTGAAAAAGAAAAATTAGAGGAATTTAGTAATTTTGATGAAATTGATGGAAAACCTCTTGAATTTGAATTTATTAAGAAGAATGGAGAAAAAATCTATGTAGAAAGCTCCTTATCTAAAAAGCAAAATACAGAGGGAATATTAATTGGCTTTTATGGCCTTATTCGAAACGTAACAAAACGAAAAGAAGCAGAAAATAAAATTAACCGAAAATTAAAATTTGAAAGGGTATTTTCCAAGATATCATCACTATTTATTAATCCTTCAAGTTATGATGAGGTGATTAATACTTCACTTGAATTAATGGGAAATTTGAGTAATGCGAGCAGAAGTTATCTTTTTTTATTTAATGACATCAATAAAACAATGGATAATACACATGAATGGTGTGCTAAAGGAGTTACAGCAGAAAAAGAAAGTCTTCAAGGATTACCACAGGATGCAATTCCTTGGTGGATGGCTAAACTTAATAATAGAGAAGTAATTCACATTACGGATGTTTCGATGATGCCGGAAGAGAGAGCCGCAGAACAGGACATATTAAAACAACAAAATATTAAATCCCTTTTAATTCAACCTCTTTTTATTGGAAATTTACTTTCTGGTTTTATTGGCTTCGATAATGTTAGAGAAACTGGAGAATGGAAAGAAGAAGATTTGTTTTTTCTTCAAATATCTTCCGAAATTATTGGAAGTGCTCTCAAACGCAGAGAAATAGAGACCAAATTAAAATATTCCGAACAGAGTCTAAAAAGTTTGAATATCGAATTGGAACAAAGAATTATTTTAAGAACAAAAGAGTTGAGGGAATCAGAAGAAAAATACCGACTTATATCTGATAATGCAAATGATATAATAACTGTATTTGATAAAAAATTTAAGCTTCAATATATAAATGACGTATATGAAAAAATTTCAGGATTTTCTGAAGAAGAAGTAATGGGAAAATCTCCAATTGAATTTATGCACCCAGATGATATTAAAAAGGCCATTAAAATTTTTAAAGATACATTAGAAATTGGTATATGGAATGGAGAATTTAGGATGAGGCATAAAGATGGTTCTTTTTTTTGGGTAGAAATGAGTGGTAAAAGAATTTATGACAAAAATAATAAAGCAAAATTGATCGTTATTTCAAGGGATATTTCTGAGAGAAAATTGATTGAGCAAAAGTTAAGAGAATCTGAGGAAAAATACCGTAAAGCTTACAATCAAATTAATTTCTATAAAGATCTGCTTACTCATGATATCAGTAATATCCTTCAAACTATAAAATCTTCAGTAGAACTTAACTCTATTTACTATAATAATCCTGAAAAAATAAATAAAATACAAGAGAGATGGAACCTAGTCAATAGTCAAGTTATTAGAGGATTCAGATTAATTTCAAATGTCAGAACACTATCTCAAATTAAATATATTCAAATACCTATTCAATCAATAGAAGTTTTCTCAGTTCTTCAGGAAGCAATTGATTTTATTCAAAAAGGAATCCAAGAAAAAGAGATTAAGTTTCAAATTAATTCTCCTTTTAAGACATACGATATTAACGCAAATGAACTTCTGCTTGATGTATTTGAAAATATCCTAATTAATGCTACTAAATATAATGAAAATCCAATAATTGAGATATTAATTAAAATTTCTAAAATAAAAATAGATGATGCTCGATTTTTAAAAATAGAATTCATAGATAACGGAATAGGAATTTCTGATGATAGGAAGAAGATAATCTTTCAAGAAGGATATCAAATAGAAATGCAATCTAAAGGAATGGGTTTAGGGTTATCAATTGTAAAAAAGGTTATAGAAAGTTATAATGGACAAATTTGGGCGGAAGATAGAGTTAAAGGAGATTATTCAAAAGGAAGTAATTTCATTATTTTAATTCCAGAAGAAAGATAAGGAATTATTTTTAAAATTAATATTTATAACTAAACACAAAATATTAAATTCTTTATATATAATTAATAGAATTAAACATTTTAAAGGTTAAAAAAATGGATATTATAGTTTCAAAAGAAGAGATAATAGAGTATGAAAAGCTAAAAGTTTTTGGTGAAATCACCTTAATAAAAGAAAAAAAAACTCTTTTAAAAAGAAGTATGGGTGTTCTATAGACGCTTTTAGAAAGAGAATGGAAGAGAATAACGAAAATTTTGAAGAATGAGATGATTATATTGAATGGAAGGCTAATTTCGAAATATTAAAGGATTTAGAAAACAAATTAATTGAATTAGACAATACAAAAAACATAAAAATTGTTTAAAAAGAGTCGAATAATCTTATGAAACTACTTTTGAAGATGTAATTAAAGATATTAAAAAGATTATGAAAAAGGGAAAATAAATGTCAGAGATGTACCTATTTCTTTTTTGATTGAAATAGAATTTTTAAGATACAAATCTATGTAAGAATATAGACAAAAAAATATTTCAAATAAGTTTAATTCTTTTAATCACCATGAAATTATTTTCAATAAGGCTCCCTCTAATTAAAGAGAATGATCCATTATTAAGAATTTTAATAGAGCAGATTAAAAGAGAAGGAGAATCGTTAAAAGAAGGAGATGTCATTGTTATCGCAGAAAAAGTAATTGCTACTTCACAAGGGAGAGTTAGAAATTTATCTGATGTGAAAAACATCTCAGATAAGGCTAAAGATTTGGCTAACAAGTACGATATGGACGAAAAATATGTAGAGCTAATTTTAGAAGAATCTTCTATGATATTAGGAGGTTTAACACACGTTATTTTGGCAAAAGTTAACGATTTTTTAATCGCAAATGCCGGGATCGATCAATCCAACGCCGGTCCAAATAAGGTTATTCTTTTACCAGAAAATCTTAATCAAGTTGTTTGGGAATATTGGAGAGATTTAAGAAAAGAATTCAAAATAAAAAACCTTGGAGTAATCATTGCCGATTCGAGAGTTCAGCCTCTCAGAAAGGGAACTATTGGTATAGCAATAGCTACGGCCGGTTTTGAGCCTATTGAAGATTTACGTGGGCATCCAGATTTATTTAACCGTCCTTTAGAAATTACGATGAGAGCTATCGCAGATGACCTTACCAGCGCAGCTCAATTTCTTTTGGGTGAAACAGATCAACAGACGCCTGTAGTAATCATACGTGGAAGTAATATAGAATTCACAGAAAATCCACAATTAACCACGGAAATGCCTCCCGAAGAATGTCTTTATATGAATATTTTTTCCAAATACCTGCTGAAAAAGAAGGAAGATTCAATAGATAAAATTTAATTACAAATTTGATATTTGTAATTTTAGAAATTTATTTTAAATCTGTCCTTTTATATACCTTTTTAAATAAGTTCTTTTATAATTTTATAGATAAGTTCTTTGATAAAAAAGATGATGTGTATATAAATGAAATCACTAATTCTATTTGTTGATGATGAGAAAGATCTTCTATCTAATATGAAGATTATTCTTGAAAGTAATGATTATCAAGTAGTTACAGCACTTAATGGAAAGAAGGCTTTGGAAGTTCTTTCAAGGTTGGAAAAAAATCCAGATATTATAATAAGCGATATTTTAATGCCAGAAATGAATGGATATGATTTCTATCTTAAGGTTTCACAAAACCGTAAATGGGTAAGAATACCCTTTCTTTTTCTTTCAGCAAAAAATGAAATTGAAGATATACGATTTGGAAAAATGCTGGGTGTTGATGATTATATATCTAAGCCATACAAAATTAATGATGTTTTAGCCCGAATAAAAATAATACTTGATCAAAAAAGAGAAAATAAAGAAACTTCTGAAAAGATTAATGATAAGCTAATTAAAGCTTTTAAATTTGAAGAACCATTGCTAAACACTTTAGACAAAGTTAAATTCATTTTTTTATATCATCTAAAATGGGAAAACAGAAAACCTATAATAATAAATCGCTATCCAAAGAATGAGATACCACTAATAAATCTCGATGAAATTACAACTCACTCTTATTCTTCGATGATAAAAATATACGATAAGATACGAAATTATAATGAATATATTTTTAGTCTTACGATGTCTTTTTTGGAGGTATATATTTTACTCGATTGGATTAAAGAGGGGGATCATATCGGCAATGATGTACAGGAGCAAACCTATATGCTCTGTGTTATTGCGCCAAA
Source organism: Promethearchaeota archaeon (assembly GCA_030606095.1). Classification (GTDB taxonomy): domain Archaea; phylum Asgardarchaeota; class Lokiarchaeia; order Sigyniarchaeales; family SOKP01; genus SOKP01. The sequence goes on from JAUWHC010000010.1 coordinate 8,650, forward strand.
TTTGCACTACTTACAGGGTGAAAGAATTAAAGAGATACTCAAAGAAATCTCAAGTAAAATAAGGAAAAATGAAGATTGGAATATTAAGGAATTTTGGGAAAGATTACTATATATTTATGAAATGAAATTATAAATTTAAATTATCCATGATTCTGGTTTGAGTATTGATTGAAAATTAACCAAGTTTTTAGGATCATTATTGATAATTCTCTTTAATATTATAATCAAAAATTATATTTAGTGCTATTAATCATTACAAAGATGAGTACAATAGATAAAATTTAAAGATATATCAGAACCTAAATAAAATCATGTTATTTGTCCCAAAAAAGGTATTCTTTGTAAAAGGAAAAGGATTTCATAAATCTAAGTTAGGAGCTTTTGAACAAGCGCTTAGAAATGCGGGAATTGAAAAGTTTAATTTAGTTAATGTTTCTTCGATCTTACCCCCCCATTGCGTTGAAATAAGTAAGGAAGATGGTTTAGAACAACTCCGTCCAGGACAGATCCTTTTTATTGTTATGTCTAGAGCAGAGTCTAAAGAATTAGATCGCGTGGTTTGCGCATCAATAGGTATTGCAATGCCCGCTGATAAAGATCAGTATGGATATTTAAGTGAACATCATACCTATGGCGAAAAACCAGAAAAAACAGGGGATTACACTGAGGATTTAGCAGCAGAGATGTTAGCTACAACTTTGGGATTTCCATTTGATCCCAACGCTAATTACGATGAAAAACGCGAAGTCTTTAAAATGGGAGGAATAATTGTTGAAACTAAAAATATAACCGAATATGCGACTATTAGAAATAAAGATGAGTGGGCTTCTGTTTTAGCAGCAGCAGTATTTATTATGTAATTAAATTTCTAAATGTCTCTGAAAAATTAAAATTTGATGATTAATTTTGATAAGCTAGTTTCATAATTAAATCTTAAAAAAAAATTTCTTTTAAAAAAATGAAGGAATCAAAATATACAACCATTGATGAAGCTCTGAAAAAGGATTTGACCCAAGTTTATTTGAGAGGTTGGGTATTTAGACAAAGAGCGTCAAATAAATTCGTTTTTATTGTTTTAAGGGACGAATCTGACATAATACAGTGTGTTATTTCTAAAAGCAAAAATGCAGAACTCTTTGAAAAAGCTGAAAAGCTAACAATTGAATCTTCAATTAAAATTTCAGGCGAATTAAAGGAGGATGAAAGGGCTCCCACTGGATTTGAAGTTTCTGTATCGGATATGGAAATTATCCAAATTGCCGAACCCTTTCCCATTACAGAACATCAATCCCCTGAGCTCTTATATGATAATCGACATTTATGGTTAAGATCTAGAAAATTGAACGCAGTTTTAAAAATTCGACATACGGTTGTTGGAGCTATTCACGAATTTTTTAGGAGTCTCGGTTATTACGAATTTGACGCACCAATCTTTCAACCTAGCCAATCTGAAGGGGGTTCAACACTATTCGAAGTTAAATATTTTGAAGATATAATGTATCTAAGTCAAACATGGCAATTGTACGCTGAGGCTGGGATTTTTTCGCTTGGAAAGATATATAATATGGGACCAACTTTTCGAGCCGAAAAGTCAAAAACATCAAGACACTTAGCAGAATTTTGGATGGCAGAAATGGAGGCTGCTTGGATGACGCTTGACGAACTTACAGAAGTTGCTAAAGACGAAATTAGGTTTATTGTACAAGAAGTTTTAAAACATAACAAGAAAGAACTTGAAATTTTAGAGAGAGACATTAAATTGCTAGAACATTATGCGAAAGCGGAATATCCTACAATTAAGTATGCAGAAGCTTTAGATATCCTTAATAATAAATACCAAATGGATGTTCCTTGGGGTAAGGATTTAAGAACCATGGAAGAGGCAAAAATAGCTGAACATTTTAAGGTTCCTGTAGTCGTTACCCATTATCCTACGGAAATTATGGGTTTTTATAAACCACCCAGCGAAGATAATCCCAAAGAAGCATTGTGCTTTGACATGTTAGCTCCAGAAGGATATTGTGAAATTATTGGTGGGTCGGAAAGAAGTTTGTTAGTTGACGATATGAAAAAGCGATTAAAAGCAGAAGGCGAAAATCCAGAGATTTATGACTGGTATTTTGCTTTAAGGCGCTATGGCAGTGTCCCTCATTCGGGTTATGGATTAGGCGTGGAACGGGTCGTTCAATGGATGTGTGGGTTAGATAACATTAAAGATGCGATAGCGTTTCCCCGGACTATGCTTAGAAAAGCTCCATAATAAAGAAATTTAATGGGAAACAAAAAAAGATAAACCATTTTTAAGTATGAATTTTAATATTAATTACATACGGGAAATCAATTTGGATTGATACGAGAGATCATATTGGTTCTTAGATAAATATTAAAATGTTCAAAGGTATTTTTAACTTATGAAAAGAGAGGGCGATACTTGTTGTTATAGAAACGAAGAGTGTCGCATTAGGGCGCAACGAACGAGCATCGACAATCGGTATTTTTCGATACAATTTTAGAATTTGAAGAAAGCCCGCCGAAAGACAGCTTTGCCGTTCAGAAGGGCTCCTCCATATTGACGCGAAAGTTCGCCTTAGTTCCCGTAGCGACCACACTCTACGAGCGGAAACGAGTTTACTCCCAGATGACCGATAATTTCGTAAAAATTAATTCCCTCAAAAACCTTTACATTCAAAAACATATACAACACGCTACATCCGGCAATCTCGAAGATTATAGTGGCTCAAGCAAAATAAACGCAATGAAAATTTACAACAAGCTTAACTTGAGCAAATTAGACGGCTCGGCTTTCTCAAAATCCGCGTCCAAAAGATTCGAATTAAAAGAACGGGCTAAACAGTGCGCTAACTTTGAGGCATTTATCGTGGTTCATAATTGGTTTGTGCGAAACGAGAACTTGAAGGTTATTCTGGACTTCTTAGTTTATAAATTGGGAAGCGATAACGAGTTCGCGTTAAAATTACTTGCGGGGAAGAGGTTTAATTCGAAGGATTTAGGCGAGATTTGGGAGTTCTTGGAAACTAACTGCTTCGGTCGAAAACAAAATCTTAGCGCGTTTTACATCAACAACCACCTTTATCAGCTGAGAAACATTTTTTTCAAATTGATAGATTTTACAACAGACTCGTTATATAGCCCTAAGAACGAATTACAAAAAGTTTTTGCAAATACATTAAAAAATTTAAGTGCTTCGACCGAGTTTGCGAAAATTGTGGCGAACGGGTTCGTTAAAAAAAAAGAAAAAAAAATCGTAAAGATTTCGGAGAAAGAGCTACTAGAACACCTTTTAAACCAGTACTTTAGGAAAGTTAAGCGGACTACGAACGGATTGGTTCGAAGGATTGTTGCGCTTAGGAGCAAGATCGATAAAACCTACCTTCAAACCCAAACTGATAAGAGAAAGAAGCTAATTCGTCGATTGAAAAAGAGTTTAAGTTCTATCGAAACAAAACTATTTACCTTCGTTAAACCTTTCAAATTCGAAACTAAGAAAGACTTTAGGCGAAAACGGGACTTACAATTCAACGATTTAAAAGTAAAACTTAAAAAGTTAATCGACTGTTTTGAAATCGATGACCTTTATCAATTGATAAAAGAAGGGTTCAACGACGAGATCGCGTCTATTTACGAGTCAAACAACCATTACGTTCTGAGGCGCTTGTTCAAACCCAATTTCCCATCGATTCGTACCTCCGAAGTTAGTTTAGACTCGTTGACGCAATATATTAGAACGCGAATCCGCTACAAAATCCGCGAAAACTTAGGGCGTTTTTTTGCAACCGAAGGGGTAATAAAATTGTTTGTAGACGAGTTCGAGCGCATTAAATCGCACCTGTACGACTTGGTAGCTGTCCCTAAGTTCAAAAGCTTTTCTCTAAAGTTAATATCGCCCGAAACTTTTAGGGAAAACTACTCAAAGTACGACAAAGAGGGGCTCGAGTTCTTTAAGAATACCAGCATACTCGATTTCAAATTGAGTTTTATCAGCCATCAATTCGTCCAGTTTAAAATAATCGACAAAAACAACCGTTTACAGCAACTTTTAGACAAAGGATACAAACCCGCAAACCCCACCATCACTTTTAAGAACCGCAAACTAATTTTAAACCTACCTTTTGAGATAAAAAAAGGTCAGCTTAACTCATCTCGAGAACGAGACCTTAAGAGTCTTGCCAGAGAGATGGGAATAGACTTAGGTTTAAAACACTTCGCGGTGATAAGCGTGTGGGATAAGGAGCAGGAAATCGAGTTAGCGCGTTATTTTATCGGAACTCGCCAATTGTTCGATAAAAAGCTCGTAGAACGAGACGAGCTCTTGAGGTGGGAATGTCAAGACAGATTCAAAACCGCCCCTTGCGACGAACTATCCAATGTGAAATTGAACTTGATAAACTTGCGGAAACAAATTAAACAACTTCAGAGAAAGAAGAACGAGTACGAGCAACGCCTCTTACAGAAGGATATTACTAACTTCCGTAGCAAATACAAATGGAACCAAGTGCGGAAGGAGTTAGCGCTTTGCTGGGACAAGGTGGACCGTCTAAACAAACAGATCGTTAATCATCTAAACAATTATATTCTCACGATCGCGCGTTTTTGGAACATTTCCACGGTCAAAATGGAGAACTTGCGCTGGGCGACGCACTCTAAGAAACGGGACGCGGGCAAGTTCATGGCGTTCTGGCAGACTCACTGGTTCTATTCGCAAGTACAAATAGCCGTCGAGTTCCAGTGCCAATTAAACGGAATTAGGTTTCAGAGAGTCCCCGCAAGATATACTTCACAAAGGTGTTCACATTGCGGTAAGTTCGGTTCGAGGTCTGGTAAGCAGTTCTCGTGTCTGCATTGCGGTTTAAAGTTAGACTCCGATTTGAACGCGGCGAGAAACATAGCAAAGTACCAAAACAATAATAAAACAAGCAATACAAATTACATAAGCTCAATTTGACCGTTCCTATATGGAGCGCTCAAGACCTTTAGTTACAGGTCAACAGAGAGGACGTAAGTCCAGATGTCAGTAACTATAAAGAACCCTTTCAAAGATATCTATTTTGTTTTAAAATAGATGAAAAAATACTAGGTGACATCAAAAATTTACTTCAAAAATATAACATCGAATTAATAAACCCCTATTTAGACCATTAAAACTGATATTGTGTTTTTGAAGTAATATTTGACTCTTTTTTAATTTCTGTGCTTTATGGAATATCTTATTACAAAAATTTAAATCCTTATATTATTCCGAATGGAGAGGTTCTATAATAAATATGGATAAAAGTAAAGAAACTATGAAATATCGATATTTCTTACTATGTTTAAGAATATTTTGAAAATAATGGTAGAGCGGGAAAGGGATGTTATTCTGGAACAGTTAAAACAACTTTAGTCAAATTTTTTAGAAATCAACAATTAATATCGATGAGTTATTTAAGAAACACTGATTCTAAATTATTTAAAGGGATGGTTTGCTGAAATGGAACTCTATAATTACATGGGATATGAATTAATTGAAAAAATAATAAATAGAGAAATCACCATTCAAGATGTAATTCAAACGTCATTTGACAGAATTGAGACAACTGATAATCTTATTCATTCTTTTGTTAAGCTATCCAAAGATAAAGCGCTTAAAAAAGCAAAAGAATACGATATAAAAATACAAAAAGGTCAAAAAGTTGGGAAGCTTTATGGATTACCTTTTGCAAATAAAGATTTGATCTGCTTAAAAGGTTTTCCTACGACTTGTTGTTCAAAAATACTAAAGGGTTATCGCCCCCCATATAATGCTTTCGTCATAGAGCGTTTAGTGGAACAGGAGGGGGCAATTCATATTGGAAATACAAATATGGATGAATTTGCAATGGGAAGTTCTACAGAATCGAGCTGTTATGGCCCCACCTATAACCCTTGGGATTTATCTAGAGTGCCAGGAGGGTCGAGTGGAGGGAGTGCTACAGCTATCGCATCGGGACAAGCCATTTTTGCGATAGGAAGCGATACAGGAGGTAGCATTCGGTGTCCAGCATCTTTCTGCGGAGTTGTGGGATTGAAGCCTACTTATGGTAGAGTATCGCGATATGGATTAGTAGCCTTTGCAAATTCATTGGATCAAATTGGTCCCATTACTAAGTGTGTTTACGATTCAGCGTTAATGCTTGAAATAATATCAGGCAAAGATCCGCTCGATTCTACCTCAGTAGACATTAAAGTTGATAAATATACAGAAGAAATCAAAAATCCGATTGAAAAAAAAGTAATTGGAATTCCAAAAGAGTTTTTCGGTGAAGGAATTGATAAAGAAGTTGAAAGTTCTGTGAAGAAATCAATCGAAAAATTAGAAAAATTAGGAGCATCAACCGTTGAAGTAACTATTCCACATCTTGAATATACCATTGCAACATATTATTTACTCTGTATGTGCGAAGCAAGCTCGAATCTAGCGAGGTTTGACGGTTTGAGATATGGCCCCATGAGCGAGAACCTTTCTGGCGACACTTTCGAAGTATTTAGTAGAACAAGAGGGAAGTATTTTGGTCCAGAAGTAAGACGGAGAATTTTCTTAGGAACCTATGCGTTATCAGCGGGGTACTACGATAAATTCTATATTAAAGCGCTTAAAGTTAGATCCTTGATAAAAAACGATTTTGTCGAAGCTTTTAAAAAGTGTGACTCTATTGTTTGCCCAACAATGCCTTCAACAGCATTTAAAACTGGTGCGTTAATTAATGACCCACTAAAAATGTATATAATAGATATACTAACTTGCTCTGTTAATCTTGCGGGTATTCCCGCGTTAACAATCCCATGTGGTTTTGATAGTAATAATTTACCCATAGGTTTTCAAATAATCGGGGATTATTTTGATGAAAAGAGTATCCTCAACATTGGTTATCAACTTGAACAAGAACTTGATGTTTATCGTAAAATTACGCCTGTTATAGGCGGAGGTAAATAATTTGAGTATTCAAAATAATGATGTGATTATAGGTTTAGAAGTTCACATTCAATTGACAAATCTCAAAACAAAGCTATTTTGTAGTTGTAGTACTAATTATCGTGGAACAGAGCCTAATACATTTGTGTGCCCTATATGTATTGGTTTGCCAGGTACGCTTCCAGTAGTTAACAAAAAAGTGGTTGAATTTGCAACCAGATTAGCTTTAGCCCTAAATTGTAAAATCAATCATAAATTTTGGTTTTTTAGAAAAAATTACCATTATCCAGACCTACCAAAAGGATTTCAGATTACGCAATATAACAAAGCGGGAGGGAAAGCTTTTGCTGATGGCGGAAAAATCACCATTAGAATAAATAACCACAAAAAAGAAGTCATGCTAAATAGAATTCATCTAGAAGAGGATCCTGCTAGGTTAGTACATAAAGGAAGTATAGCAACTTCACCATTCACTTTAGTAGATTATAATCGCTCTGGTGTTTGCTTAATCGAAATTGTGTCCGAACCTGTTATTGATACCCCAGAAGAGGCAAGAGAATTTCTAAAGCAATTAAAATCGATCGTTCAATATACGGGTATATCAGATTTAGACCTTCAGGGCTCCGTAAGAGTTGACGCAAATATTTCTATAAAAGGAAATGAACGTAGTGAAGTTAAAAATATCAATAGCTTTAAAGAAGTTGAACGTGCATTAAGTTATGAAATTATAAGGCAAAAAAACGCGCTTAAAAGAGGAAAAGTATTAATTCAAGAAACTAGACACTGGGACGATAAAAGAAAAATCACGATATCATTACGATCAAAAGAGTTTGAAGCAGATTATCGTTATTTCCCCGAGCAAGATTTAGTTCCATTAGAAATAGATAATGTTTTTATTCAAAAAGTTAAAGAAAAACTACCAGAAATGCCAAATGAAAGAGCCTTAAGGCTTCGTAGAGAATATATGCTATCTGAATTTGATTCTGAAAACTTAGTTTTAGATAAAGAGATCGCAGATTTTTATGAAAACGGTGCGAACTCAGATCCCTCATTTGGTTATGAGGAGTACAAACAATATTGTAATTGGTTAATGAACAATATCTCTGGATGGTTAAACGAGAATAATACAACGATTAATAATATAAAACTTACTCCTAAACACGTAGTAGATTTAATCAAAAACATCAGAAACGGTAAGATTACAACAAAAATAGCAAAGTCTTACATTGATGAAATGATGAAAGGGACATCAGTTTCTCAAATCATTAAAAAAAAGGGGAAAAAGAGAATTTATGATGAAAAAATCATTGAAAAGTTATGTAGAGATGTTATTGAAGAAAATCCAAATATCGTTAAAGATTTTCGTAAGAACCTTAAAGCTTTAGAAGCTTTAATTGGTAGGGTTATGGCAAAAACCAAAGGACAAGCTGATCCTAAAATAACAAGAGAAGTAATGTTAAAATTACTAGAGAAATCTTAAAAAAGTAGAAAAATAAATAAGATACTAAAGAAGACTCGTAAGAACATCCGCTGCTGCTGCTAACTTTAAATTAATGATACCTAGTTTTGCATCTGTATTCGTAATTACTGTTAATATATTTCCTCCAACTTCCGAAAATAGTATTTTACCTTTAGCACTTTCTATTATAGCGTTAGAAAAATCTCCTTGTTCAAGTTCCTTCGTTGCTCTTTGAGAGGCTTTAAGAATAAGAGTGACCATTGCCGCCACTGATTCTGGATCGACCCAACCAGGTAATGCACTACCTTTTATTAAGCCAAATTTTTCGATTATCGCAGCACCATATACACCCTTTATCGCTTTAAGACTTTCTAGGATTTCCTTAATCCTTTCTTCACTCATTTAATTCACTTTAGTTTAAAAATTCAGAATTATTAGAATAATCTTGTTATTGATATTTAAGATTTAATGTTATTTAATTATATAAATTTTAGAATTAGTGAAAAAAAAAATTAGGAGGAATAAGAATTAGAAATTATAATTTTATTATTTTTCCCCGCTTATCAAGTAATAATGCAATGAGCGTCATAACAATAACCATTATCGTGAAAATTAGAAAATCCATATCTAAACCAATTATATCACTTATTATGAATTCCAATACAACTGCAATAATATAAATTATAAATGGAGATTTTCCGTAACTATCTAGAATGAATATTGGTTTCTGAACTTTCTTGTCAATACCAATAAAAAGAAACGATATTAAGATTGAGCCCCCTAAACTAATTAAAATATATGTTAAAGTTACTTGGCGTTTATTTGGATACCATCCAGGTAATAACCAAAGTAATAGACCGCCTACAAAAGCAGTAATCCCTACAATTAAGTATATTTGATATTTCTTCTTATCAGTATATTCTTTACTTATAAACAATACTTCGCCTAAACAAGTTGCGTAAATCATAATAGCAGAAAACCCAAATATCGTACCAAAAATGCCACCGTGAATAGATGCAATAGCGTACTCTCGCCATCCACCATAAAGAAGCATAATTTGATAGAATATTAATAAAGCCGTAGCAATGATAGCCCGTCCCTTTGGTTTTAACCACAGAAATGGTATTGTTATTAATCCTACCAGCCCTAGCGTTGGTAAAACATCCCAAATAATAATACCTTCAATTGTTATAAATTCAGCGTGATCGATTAGAATTACAAGTAATCCCAGAGCCAAGATTATCCCATAACGAATAATCATGTGTTTGACTGCCTTACTTACGCCATCTCTTTCTTTTCTGTGTAAAAAGGACAATGGCATGAGTAACCCCATTATAAAAATAAAAGCAGGAGCGCCAAGATCATAGAAATTCATAAACTCAACTGTTCTTTGATTCAGGGGATGCGCTAAAAAGAATCGAGCAATTTCATTTCCAGTTCGAATAGCATAAGGTAGAAATTCAGTGATCACAAGTAGGATCATGATGAACCCTCGTGCATGATCGATCCAATAAAATCTTTTTCTTTGCAGCTGATCTCCTTCAGTAATTAATTTCTCATCACTCATGTTAGATCATGGTTTTTATATTTTGTATAAAAATTAATTAAGTAAATTGTTTTAATAGATATTTACGGTTTTATTATATTTAAGTGTAAAATTTTATCTTTACTTTAAAGTTGACTTTTAAGTGATTTAGATAATGGTAAATATTATTTACCGCCATTACAAAAAAGGCGATGACGGACAGTTAGCAGATCTATTCAATCGAGCTTTTCAAATGAATGGGATGGGCATTGTTCGATCTTCTGAAGAATGGAATTGGAGATACATCAAGTCTCCCTATTTTGAACCAGAGATGATTCAAATTGCTGAAGATGTTGAAAAAAATAAGATAGTGGGGGCAATTCACGTAAATTTAATTGAAGACGTCATTTTTAATTCTAAAAATTACT
>JAUWHC010000161.1 GCA_030606095.1 Promethearchaeota archaeon
ATTCAAACTACGATAAAGTGGATGATTTTGCATTAAAAATTGATGAAATTGACACATGGATATTAACTTTTGATAAAATGTTAAAACCCTATGAGAGTATTACAACTACTTTAAAAAAGACCCTGGCAAATATTATATCTGAAATTATTCGACGCAAGGAGGAATATATAAACTATCTTAATAATATTAAAGATGAGGGCTTACGAGTAGATGTTAGAAGTTTTGTTGACGAAAAGATTACGGAAGTGAATAAAATAATTAATTCATACGAAGATGAGACATCTCTTATTATTAGAGAAGAATTACCGCAATTAAGAGAAATAAAAGACTTATTAACTAATTATAAAGTTAAAATTGAACAAATTAAAGAAGAAGTTTATAATAAACTGGATACCTATAAGGAAAGCAAAATAGATATGTATTCCATCATCAAATACTGGGAAGATAATTTCAATCGCAAGAAGCAACAGCTCACTTTCTTATTAACAATTTTAATGAATAAGATTTTTAAAAGTTTTAAGGATTTAATTGATAAAGAATCGATCTTATTTGCTGAAATTACTGAAATCACTAAACAAACCGAAAATTTCGAAGGATTACCCTTAAATTTTGCTTTATCTTCTTTTTTAGCAAATAAATTATCTGAAGATGAACTTAGAGAAAGGATTTCCGAAATTAATTCAAAAATTAATCAATTGACAAGCAGTCTTGGTTTATATCAAGTAGAACTCTCAAAAATAGAAGAAATACTATCTAATAAGGTTAAAATAAGAGAAGGTATATCAGTATCCAACGTTCAATGTACTGTTTGTCATAATTTTATTAACTTCGTAAAAGACAAATTGATTACATGTCCATTCTGTAAATCCACCTACCATTATCTATGTGTTGCGGATTGGCTTGCGAAACATAATTCCTGTCCTATGTGCCAAAATACTTTTTTAGATCCTAATCTAGGATTATTTGAAAGCGATAAGTAGTATATTGCGAGTTAAATTTTTTATTCTAATTATTTTCAAGTTTCTTTCTAAGAAATCATTAAAAACCTGCACTAAAATTTGATAATAGCAAAAAAGAGGTTAGGCTTTAATCTCTTTGAATAAATCATTCAAGAATAAACGAATTTGCTTGTTAGAGGAGGGATCGTTATTAAAATTGGAATACAAGTAATTACCCAAATAATTTTTTATTTGAAATTCAAAATCTTCAAATTTAATAAACTCGTACCCTTCTTCAAGTTGTTTTTTGCTAATTAAAGGTTTTATATGTTTTTTAATCAAGAATAAAACGAAATCAACGAGAAGATTCTCTATATTTTCCTCATCGTCACCCGAAAGTTCGTAATCTCCTTTAACAATCCCATCCTTGACGTTATTTAATTGTATTAATGAGATTTCGATGTTTTTTGGAAGTTTTAACCTTTTTATTTTATTCGATATGTTGTTATCATTTACCATTCCTGACTGGGAAAAATAATTCTCTAAATTGGCAAAAAAACGCACAAGAAACTTAAAATTATCGTCAATGGCGTATAAACTTTCCCAGACTTCGAAATTTAAATTTTTTAACTCGGTATCGATCTTGCTTTTAACTTTCCCAGTTATTTCTTTTAGGTGTTGTGAATAATCTCCGTAAGGGAATCCAAAGTAAAAGCTATTATATTTTTCTCTAACTTCTTTTGATTCTTTGTTTTTAGAAATTATCTTTTCTTTTCTTACAATTTCTTTTACAAAGTGAAGAATGTAATTGCAACTAGGGCAGTAAGTGATCCAAGAGCTTAGAATTACTTCTTGGGGCTTTACCGTTCTTGAACTTATATATCCATTAAGGCCTGATAGTTTTTTTCCATCGTGCGTAGAAAAGATAGATTCTTCGGGGTAAAATGTTCTAGGAATAAACTTTATCCCGCATACAGGGCAATTAATCATTTGTTTTTCCTTCATAATTCCTTTGGTGTCTGTTTTTATACAATAAAATTAAATAATCAGAAAATCATTTCAATTGAAATAACAAGATTCTTGAAATTGTTTAATACAAAAATATTTTTACTCTTAATCCGATTGAAATTTATATTCTTATTTGTAAGAAGAGAGCTGATATTTATTATATATATCTGAGTGATATTAGGATATTCTACGTTTTATATGTCTTATATTGAAAGCGCCTAATGCTATTACTTTAAGCCTAAAAGAAGTCAAATTTAAATTGATGGTGGATTAAAAATTATATTAAATGCTAAATAACTACCAAAAATAATCATAAACGCACCGCAAACAATCAAAATATATTTATAGACTTTAGAATTTAAAGATTTCCCTCCATAATAGACGAATGTAGAGAGTGGCAGGTAAAAAATCATATCTCCTAACTCATGACCTATAAAAAACAATAAAATTCCAAGTGGATTTTCAAAGGAGATGTTGAAACTTGCCATAAAACCTAAGCCAATAACTGCCCACCAAAAAGTCCAAAATGGGTTTGATAAACTAACGACGATTCCTCCAATAAAGCTATTCCCTTTAAAGCCCTTTACTTTGTCGTTCTCGAAAGTGAAAGTCGCATCAAAATTAGTTTTTGATACATCTCTTATAACAACTATTCCGAAAATTACTAAAAAAAAACCTCCAATAGTTCCTACTAACGTTAGAAAAACGATATTATGAAAAAAGAAGATCGTTCCAGCAAGTAAAGCAATGATTAGCACGAATTCGATGGTAGCATGCCCAAAAATGATATAAATACCCGCTAGATAACCCCTTTTTTGTTTAAGCGATCTATAAATAGTAAATGTCAAAAGGGGTCCTGGAGATAGGGCTCCAGTTAACGCTATTAAGAAAGAAAAGACGAGAATTTCTATCAAATTAATGGATAAATCAATATTAATTTTATTTTGGCAGGAATTGAGTGATATAATACATAATAATGACAAAGACAATCAAGATAGGAATCATATATATTAAGAACATGTAGGAACCCTTAATCATCTCTCTTCGGAATGAACTTAGACCTTTTTCCCAATCTCTTTTCGTTTGCGAATGCCAATTACTTATATCTAGGTTAATTTTCTGTTTCCTCGCGTCCCATTGTTCCTTAGTCTCGATTTGTCTTTTCTCTAAATCAGCAGTCCATTCTTTTATTTTATTATCCCAAGATTCTTGAGTATTTTTGAAAAACGCATTAATATTTCCTAAGTTGTTATCCCACACTTCTTTATTATCTTTGTGAGTTTTTTTAAATTCTGTGCCCCACTCTGCTATTGTACCATCCCAATTTTCTTTAGTATCTTTAAGGAATTTATTAATCTTTTCTTGATTTTGATTCCATGACTCTGTATTATCTTTAGTGATTTCTCCAATACTTTTTTGGAATTTATTGTATCCTTCTGTAATGTTAGAAACAAAATCGTTCCAACCCTTAGATAGTAAGTTCTCTATTGGTTTGGGCTCCTCAATATTTTCTTCTTTTTCTTTTTCAGACATTTTTTATTAATATTCCTCAAATTTTTTTCTTTATTTATATTAGGTTATATATCTTTTTTATATTTAAATTTAGTATTAAGGTTTTAAATTTCCTATTAAATTAAAAAATTAACAAAATTAAATAAATAGAGATAAAAACCAACCTATTATAAGTCCTACGCCTAACAATATAAAATAAAACAAGATAAATATGCCAAATACAAACCAACTAGAAAATTTAAGAGAAGCCAAAAAATCTAACTCATAAAACTTTGATATTAAAAATGCGCCTATAATTGAACTAATGAAATATGAAATTATCGTATCAAAAGGAAATTCTACAAAATAATCCATAAGAACTAAAATAAGAAGCACGATTAAAATAATTGGAAAAGAATAAAAAAAGGGTTTATTTAATTCTTTTTTCTCTGCCCAAAACATTAGCAATAATGACCCCATCAAGAAAAAAATAAAGTATCCAATTATTATGGAAATCATATAATATCACCAAATAGAATAAATATGCTAACACTATTTAATTGTATTGAGAAAAATTATGTCATTATAAAAATAGTAAGATGAATTTAAAACTTTTATTCCATAAATAATTACATTTGATAATCATGGAATTTGAAATTATTAAAAAAACGCCTCTCTATAAAGCTTTATCAGAGCTAGGAAAACGTATTTATTTACCTCAAGGCGTTTTTTCTTGGGCTGGGAGAGCAAAAAAGGAAGCAGAAATAATGGGTACGCTTGGATCAGCTTTCGGTTACGAAAAAGATTTTATTGAAGGAGGCACTTCTGAATGGCTTCCTTGTTATTTAGAAGATATTAAGAATTATACTAAGTTTAATATAAATGAGATCGTACCATATTCTAAAATCTCTGGGCTTGAAGAACTAAAAACAATCTGGAAGAATTGGATCATTGAAAAGTCGCTTATTAATAAAACCGTAGAAAAGGAAAGGTTAAATAGACTTGAAAACTATATTTCAACGCCGGTGATAACTTCTGGTTTGACAAATGGAATATTTTTGTGCTGTAGTTTGTTCCTGAATTCAGGAGATTACGTTATTTCTACAAATAAAAGATGGGGAAACTACGATAACATTATTGAGAAACTACTTGGAGCAAAAATTAAATCTTTTGAATTTTTTATTAAGAGTAAATTTAACGTTCAAGGATTAAAAGACGCTATTTACGAAGTTTCAAAAATTCAAGAAAAAATTGTTCTTATTTTAGGTTTTCCCAATAACCCTACGGGATATATTCCCATAAAGGAAGAACTTAAGGAAATAATTAATGTTCTAAGGCTAGCTCAAAAAGAAATTTCTAAACCTATTATTGTACTTATTGACGATGCTTACGAGCCATACATCTATTCTAGTAACGTAATAAATCGCTCGATTTTTTATGACTTACACGATTTAGAAGAGGATATAATCCCTATAAAAATAGATGGTATAACTAAGGAATTTCTAATGTATGGCGGACGCATTGGGTTCGTTACGATTGGATTAAAACCAAACTGGGTAAACAGCGAAGAAGAACTATATATTTTAAAAACAGAGATTAATAACAAATTATCTGGTTTAATTAGAACTACGATTTCAAATTCTAATCATTTTTATCAAAGCCTAATTATAAATCTCTTTAAGGATGTCGGAACGGATGGTTTAATTAAAAAAAGAGATAAAGTAAAAGCCCTCCTTAAAGAAAGATACGAAAAAATTAATGCTGAACTTAGAAAAATAAAAAACTCTGATATTTCAGTAGATCCAAACGCAGGAGGTTTCTTTGTTTTTGTAAATCTAAACCCTAAAAAATTTCTCGCAAACGATTTTGCTGATCACCTTTTAAAAAAATATAAAGTAGGTGTTATTCCCATAGAAAAACCAAGTGATAACATTAACGGAATTCGAATTGCTTATTGTTCTATTGATCTTACACAGATTACTGAATTCGTTAACCGAATTAACCTTGCACTCTTAGATTATTAATCGAACCCAGATGTTTTTTACATATTATATCATGACCTATTTATTTTTTGCAATTATTGCAAGGAATTAAAAAGATTGAGTTTATATTTAATATAAAAATTTTAAAAAAATTCTACTTGAGGAGTATTTAATTGATATTATATTTAGTCGATCAAGGTAATTTAAAAGAAATTAAGAAACCAGTGTTTAGTACCGGAGACACATACATCGTGGACGACGATAAAACAATTTACGTGTGGATAGGAAATAAATGTAGCATAGATGAAAAGACAGCTGGGGCAGCACAAGCTCGAACATTGGACCAACAACGGGGTGGAGCAGCAAAAATAATAACTATTGACCAAAATCAAGAATCATCTGATTTTATGAAATCAATAAGTTCTATAGGCGCTATGAAGGTTGTTGAGAAGAATTACGCAAAAACTCTGCTCAAAGATGTATCTACAGGGGATTTTGCTGGGTTTTCAGAGTGGAAGAACGTTCTATATCGCGTTTCGGCCGAGGAATTTGATGGAATTAACACTATGAAAATGATCCAAGTCCCATTCACTAAAGATTCTTTAGAATCAGAAGATTGTTTTATTGCTGATTTAGGCAATAAAGTTTACATTTGGCAAGGAAGTACATGCAATGTAAAAGAAAAAGTTAAAGCGGGTCAATGGGCTAGACACATTGATGCTGAGAGAGCTGGCGCCCAAAATGAAAAGATCTTTGAAGAAGGGGACGATAGCGAATTTCTCGCAGCGTTAGGTAGAGGAGTGGATTACAAAGAATCGGATGCCGTCCAATTTAGAGCAGAATCAGTGTTGGAACCCGAAACAGAAGCCGATAAAGCCGCAGCAGAAATTCAACCAGAACTCAAATCAGAAGTAAAAGATGTCACTCCTGACGATATAAAAGCAGATATTGCCCACATTAAGGCAGTAAGTGCATCTAGTGCCAGTCCTGGAATCCCTGGACGACATGATGATTCTCTTTTAACTGTTGAAAAACATGAAGGACGTAGAAAATGTCCGA
>JAUWHC010000086.1 GCA_030606095.1 Promethearchaeota archaeon
AAAAAAGATTAGCGCACTTAAACGGTATGCGATGTCAAAACAATCCAAAGAATTAATAACGAAAATCGATGAATTTAAAGAATCTTTAATTCAAAAGTTAGGTAAAAAACTTTCCTTAGCTCGAATTGATAACAAATTTGATGTGCAATATGGTGCAATCTCAAAAAACTGGGAGAAACTTCTTAAATTTTGTTTAGATTTCTGTATTCTTACGCTTTCAGGACATACACACGAATTAAAAGAATTTAGATTGAGTGATCCACAAGATTTAAAGACTAAAGTCGTCGACACACACACATCGCCTTTTAGTTTAAAAAAATTAGACAATCCTGCGGCGATATATTACGATATTTATTCTGAACTATATGATAATCCAGAAGATATTGAAAAGAGTGCCCCCTTTATCGTTCAAACGCCTGCATTGGGCTTAGGGAGCTATAAAAACCCTAAATCAGCAAGCGCTTTTCGAGAGATCGTTATTAAAAAAGGGAGACTCGCTTCTTTTAAAGTTAAGTACTTAAAACAGCAACTTAAACAAATTTGATTGAATTTAATAAAGAGAAGTTAATCAATTAAGCTAATTCCTAATTCAAATGCGCGTATACATCTTGAAGGGTCTTCATGAAACTCTCTTAAAATCGTTAACATTAATTTTTCATAAAATATGTCTCGAAATTCTTTTACACCCACTCCTAATGCTATTATTGTACTGTAATTTTGGGAGTTAAAATAATTAATCGAGAGCTCGTTAAAATCGAGCGCAAATACCTTTCTAGCCAATTGATCTAAAATATCAACAATTTGAGCAATCGAAGGATATTTGATTTTCTTTTTCGTATCTTGGACGCTTTGCTTTAAATCTATTTGATGAGTGTTTAAAATCACCACAGTTTTTTCTGAAACGAATTTTAAATTTTTTAAGGTTTCAAGGGGTTCAAGTCCAAAAACTAAATGCGCATCTCTTATAGGGATTTTCGAGGAATTAAGATCTTCTATAGTATAATTCTGATCGAGGGAATATATCCTACTGTCAATAAGATACCGAATAAATGCTAATTTCGATCGTTTCTTTTTTGATTCATAATCTAAGGTCGACCCAACAGCCTTTTCAATTAAAATACTTCTATCTCCGTACTCCTTTAGGATGTTACGTAAAAAGGAAACCTCTCGTTTATCTACTCCGGTTACCAGGATGTTATACATATCTCCAATTAGCAATCACTTTATTATTTAATAATTCTAATTTTAAAAAATTCTCATCATTAATTATTCTTATTTATTACTTATCTTAAATAAAAATTCAACTTGCTAAACAGTTACTTAAAATTTGGTAATAAAAGAACTTAAATATAATAAATCACTTATATAAGTAAATGCTTATAATCTCTTAAAACATTCATAATAAATAAGAATAATAAAGAAGTGATTTTTTGAATTCAAATAATAATAATTTTGAAAAAAATAGAGAAATTACTCACAGTCATCTAATACATGTTCTATTCTCTAGCGTTTTTCTACTGATTTGGACCTTAGACACTTGGGTTTTTTCGATATCAACAGGATTAAATGCATTATTTCCACATATAATACGATTAGTACTTTTTATAGGAATTTTATGTAGCGCCTTTATCTTAATAAGGATATCCGCTAAAGCATTATTTAAAGAGAAAAACCCTTCAAACACTCTAATGACAGGTGGAATATTACGCTATATTAGACATCCTATGTATTTGAGCATCTTATTGATTTACATAGCTTTTCTTTTCTTATCAACGTCGCTTTTATGCATGGGTTTTTTCATAATTGTACTTATAACGTATAACAAGATGGCAAATTACGAGGAAAAAGTACTTGAAAAGCTTTTTGGCGAAGAATATTTAGAATATAAGCAAAATGTATCAAAATGGTTTCCTAACCCATTCTAAAGTATTAAAAAGTAGTAATAGTTCTTTTATTTTTTTATTATTTATTTAAACACGAAAAATTAAACGATATGAAATAAAAAACATCATAAAAATAATGGAGATAAGCTATTCTATATTTCATAAAGGATATAAATTTTAAACATTATTGAATATTGAATATCGATGAAAAATTTACTCGAAAAATTATCTAAAGTCTTCAAAGCTCTTAGTGATCCTTCAAGGCTTAGATTAATAAGATTGCTTGCGTTCAACGATGAAGATAAATTGTGTGTAATTGATTTAGCTGAAAAACTTGGAATTTCTCAACCTGCTACCTCTCAACATATTAATGTATTAAAAAAACTCAATATTATTCAATTAGAAAAAGATCAAGCTCGTACTTTTTACTTCATTAATAAAGACATTTTCCGGCAATATCAAGGACATATTAATCATTTGTTCCAAATGGTTTATCAAAAATGCCCGTTTGATGGGAATTGTGAAACTTGTAAATTTAAAAATTATTGTGAAAGACCTTTAGAGCGATCATAAAATCCTAACCATAAAATTAAGTTTTCTTTAAAAGTAATTGCTTTTTTTTAAAACTCTAACATCTCTTTAACTGTTTCCGTGATTTATCTATCAAATATTAATGATATTTTATTTTTATAAAGAAAAGTTTAAATATAAGCATTGACTTATATAGGTAATTACTTATAATGGTGATAAAAAATAAAAAAAACCTATTATAAATGGATTCTTGTAGGATTAGGGCTCATTATTGTTTTTTCTTTGACTTTTGTAAAAACACCAGGAGAAATTACAAGCATGCTCGTAAACATAACAAATCAATTAAAAATCTTTTTTTTAATAGTACATGTGTTGTTTATAGTATTAGTATTGGTAGGGATTGTTAATAAAAAAAATAGAAATCTAATTTTTTTCTCGTTTATTGCTTTTCTATCCCTTTCCGCTACAATTATTTCAATAATATTCGTGGTTCTACCAAATATTATAATGTTTGGGATCGTTTTCGTTTTAATAATTTACGCGTACAAGAATAAAGAACTGAATTTTGAGTTGAAGAATTTAAATTTCTCTAGCAAAATATTTGGGTTAATTGGATTGATTGTTGGCTTTTGGTATTTACATTGGGTCGAAGAACCTATTTGGCTAAATGCTTTATTTTACTCACCCCTTGGAGGTGTAAATTGCCCCACAATACTAACTATCTGTGCGTTCCTCTGCCTAACAATAAAACCCACATCAAGCATATTAGAAGTGACCGTAGGGTCAATAACTCTTTACTTTGGATTTTTCGGTATTTTTTTGCTTGGTGCTTACATAGATTTTGTTTTAATCATTTGCGGTGCGTTTCTTCTACTAAGAGCATATTTAATCCATAAAGAAATCGATAAAATCTAATTTTTTTTTTTAATTTTAATTTCATGAAAAAAATAGCTTTAAAATGGAGAATTAAAAAGAAAATATTATTTAAAAAAATTTATAATTATTTTTTTTAGTCTAATGATGTATAGGACGACCCTTTTTATGTATAGCAAGGCCAAAAACATCTTCCATTCCTTCTAAAACCATCTCGCTGATGGTTGGGTGCGAATGTATTGTTTCTGCGACATCGTGAACCGTTAAACCATGTTGCATGGCTAAAGCGATTTCTGAGATCAATTCTGGTGCTTCAGCTCCAATACAAGATGCTCCAATTATTTTATGCGTTTTCTTATCCGCCAAAATTAAAATAAAGCCTTGTTCTTCGCCCATACACTTCGCTTTTCCTAGCGACATATACGGGAATCGTCCCATCACTAACTCGTATCCCAAATCTTTAGCTTGTTTTCTACGTATACCGATTGAGCCAATATTTGGGCTTGTAAAAATCGTTGCTGGAACAACCTTATAATCTGTAATTCTTTCTTCAACAGGAAACCCACCTAAGCTAGCTAAGGAGTTTGCGACGGCAACATCCCCTTCGTGACTAGCAACATGAGCCAACATAATACCACCGGTCACGTCACCAATGGCATAAATCCCCTTTACTGAAGTCTCTAAAGTCTTGAGATTTACTTTTATTGATCCTCTAGCGGTTTCAATTCCAAGTTCTTCTAATCCTAAGTTGCCCGATTCTTTTGCTCGACCAATAGATACTAAGCAATAATCAGCTTCAAAGTAAGATTTTTCGGCAGATTCTAATTGGTCTCTAGGAACAGTTGCTGAACAAGTTGTTGCTTTCACGCCCGTTCCAGTACTATCAACTGATAAGACGTTTTGAGAGACGTGAACTTCGATTCCTAAAGAATTTAATTTCTTTTGCAATTCTTTTACAACCATTGGTTCTTCGGTTGCGATCGGAGAAGGAAGGTATTCTAACATGATAACCTTACTTCCAAAAGTAGAAAATATATTAGCAAATTCGCATCCTATTACTCCAGCTCCAATAATGAGCAATCTTTTTGGAACAATTTTGAAATCAGGATTTAAGATATCGTCGCTAGTTAAAATTCTATCGTGATCAATATTAAACGCGGGAATCAGTGCAGGAGAGGAGCCTGTAGCAATTATAACTCTTTTTGCTTTAATATTTTTCTTTTCTTCTCCTTCTATTGAGATTTCAAAACCATCGTTAGCATTCCCACCTAATATTTTTCCATGCCCCATAAAAACATCGTTCTTCCACGCCTTTTCTAATGCAGCTATTCCCCCAATTAATTCTGAAACAATTTTATTTTTACGCTCTACAGCTTTGCCAAAATCTAACTTTATATCACAGCTTACTCCAAGTTCTTCTCCATTTTCTCTTATCCTTTGTATAAGTTCTGCAGATGCATATAAAGCTTTTGTGGGGATACAACCCACATTTAAACAAGTCCCCCCAAGATTTTTTTTCTCAATTAAGGCGACCTTCGCACCATATTGAGCGGCTCTAATGGCAGAATGGTAACCACCGGGCCCACTTCCAATAATCGCTATATCATATAATTCAGTATCCGACATCTTTTTATTAATTTCTATTATTAATATGTAATAAATACTTATATTAATGAAATAAATTGTACATACAATATTAATTTTAATTAATTATTTGTACGATTCAAAAAATAGTTTTTAAACAAAAACAGGTTTAAAATTGTATATTAAAAACTTCTCACAATTAACTTCTAAAAGCTTAGATAAAATCTCATTAGAATTAAGAAGAATTGGTCTTGAGGCTTTGGAGGTAGCAATTAATTCGGTTGAACCAAGCAAACTTATTCAGAATAACGTTAAAATTATTGATGATAAATTAGTTATTCATAAGGATAAATTTGATCTCAATAAATTTAAAAATATTTTTATTATTGGAGGTGGAAAGGCTTCTGCTCAAATGGCTTTGTCACTCGAAGAAATATTGAAAAATCATCCCAAGATAAAATACGAAGGATTTATAAATATTCCAGAAGGTCAAAAAATTAGTAATTTTGGTTCTTCGAGTGAAATAAAGATGAATTTTGCCTCCCATCCTATTCCAAATGAAAATGGGATAATTGGTACGAAAGCTATGGTGAAAATTGTTGAAAATACTACTAAAACTGATTTGATTATTTGTTTAATTTCAGGCGGAGGCTCTGCTTTATTACCTTTGCCTAAACGAAGTATAACACTAAAGGATTTACAAAAGGTTAATTTATTATTATTAGCTTCGGGAGCATCAATTCACGAAATAAATACTATCCGAAAACATCTATCGGACTTTAAAGGCGGAAATTTAGCAAAAAAAGTACATAATACTAGTAAAGCAATTTTAATAACGCTTATTATCTCGGATGTAGTAGGAAATAATTTGCACTCTATTGCCTCTGGTCCTACAGTTCCAGATTTGACAACTTTTAACGAAGCTTATGATATATTGATAAAATACAGCTTAATCGATAAGGTTCCTCCTTCAGTTAAAAAAGAAATTGAAAAAGGATTAAACGACCCAAGCTTAGAAAACCCTAAGAAAAACGATGTTTGCTTTAATAATGTTCACAATTATTTAATAGGAAGTGTAAAATTAGCTGCTAAAGAAGTATTAATTTACTTACAAGCACAAAGTTTTAAATCCGATTATTTTACAAACGAAATTGTAGGTGAAGCACAAGATTTTGGAAATAACTTAAATAAATTAATTTCGAATAAATTAAATCTATCTACCAAAAAACCGGGTAAACATAAACTAGCTCTAATTGGCACCGGTGAATTGACCGTTACGATAAAGGGAAAAGGAATTGGGGGAAGAAACCAAGAAATGTTATTAAGTTTTCTTGACAATATAAAAAATAAGGAAATTGATTACAACTTCTTAATTATCGGTGCCAATCTCGATGGGATTGAAGGTAATAGTAAGGCAATGGGAGCCCTTATCGATAATGTTTCACTAAATCAAATAAATAAAAAAAGAATTAAAACTAAGAACTATTTAAAAAACAACGATTCCAATAGCTTTTTTAAACTAATAAAAAGCGAGATTATTTCGGGCCCTACTGGTATCAATGTTAATGATTTACTTATTGTGTTAATAGAACTACATATTTAACGTTCAAATCCACGAAAAATTAAAAATTAATATTATAAAAGTAATAGGTTTATTGGTAAGTATGGAATCAAATTTAATAATAACATGTCCGGTTTGTGGATATACTTTTAGAAACCACGATTCCTTCGCGAAAAAAAGGAATATCATTTGCCCAATGTGTGGATTTAAGTTTAAGGAACCAAATTTTTTCCCTAAAAGAATAAACGGGTTTTCAGTTTAATGCATTAAATGACTTTTTAAGAAATTAATGCTTAAGTTAAAAAATCTTTTTTAACTATCGTGATTATATTTATTCTATAAAAAATATATTAATTATTAATCCATAGATATTTATGGAATTATTTAACAGAAATGTAAAAATTGTGGTAATCTAACATGGCACGTAAAAAAGTTAAAAAACCGCGAGAAGCACATAGACCCAGCACTGGCACTGGTTGGGCTGCTGAAGAAGTTGCTGAAGAAAAAATAGCTGAAGGTTTAAAAAGATCTGACCTAGACGGTGGAAAAGTTACATTAATTGATAGAGATCTTTCTACTCCCGTGATTGAAACGTACGATGCAGATACTGGAGAATTAGAAGGTTCCATTTTACTTAAAAATGGTGTTCGCGAGGGAATGACTGGTTTAGTAAAAATTATTGAAAACATCGATGTAGAACTAGATCACGACGCAAATATCGAATCAATGAACTTTCAAGGCAAATTAAGCGTGGAGAATCAATCGAAGAAGGACCGATTATGGGATATTGATTTAAGTCTAAAAAATATTGATAGCACTACTATTAAATCAAATGAGATTAAGATAAGAGAACTAGGAACAGATAAAAATACTAATACTTATACGGAAGATTTTGTTATTAAAGGAGAAATCAAGAATCTTCTCTTAGTTAAAGAATACGTTAATACGCTTCCTGAAGCCGATAATGTTCTAAATATGAGAGACATTGAAAGTGATCTCTTGAAGGCAAAAGATAAGACTAGCAAAGCTGGAACCAAGGTTAAAGAAAAAAATACTGTTGTTGAAGAAGAGGAAGAAGAGGAAGAAGAGGAAGAAGAAGAAGAAGACTATTCTATGGACGATGGCGGTACTGCAACAGATGATTTTTCTTTACAAGCTTTTGGTATTTCAATCGATAAAGATAATACGGTGACATTTGCAATTGCAATGAGGAGTTTGTTTGAAAAACCCATAAAAAATGTAAGAGTAACGAAAAATATTCCTGGTGATTATAGCAATCCAGTTGTAAGGGATACATCAGTAGGGCGGGCAGATGTTGAAGGTAAAAAAATTATTTGGAACATTGAGACGTTAATGCCCGAAACAACTGTTTTATTGAAATTTACTTGCGCTATAATGGTCACTGATATAACAAAGAGAAAAACAGGCACAATTGAGATTACATACGAAGCTTCGTCGTCCTTCGCAGAAGGATTAGATATCGATAAATACGATGCGTATACTCGAAATAAACTTTATGTAGATACGCTAGAAAGAGATGAGGAGCCTGGAACTTGGGATTGTAAACTTGTATTTGAGAACCCCTCTGAATTTGTAATTCAATTGTTTAACGCAGATGTGTATGCTCCAGACGACGAATCGACAAAGTTTGTCGACATCGATCCTAAAGATGTTCCGTTGTTACCAGCTGGCGCTCAATGGCATTCTAAAAAGTGGAGATACGAATCAGAAGACTATCCTGCTTTTAGAAAGAAACTTGAATTTCGAGTAATGCCTGATTTCCAAACTATCGTAAATGGGGTCGTTCTAATTTCAGATATAATCTTAGAAATAGCAAGTATAACTGGAGATATGGCGTACGATATAGATCAAGTTCCAACATTCAAAGAAAAAGATGTTATTGCTACGTTAAAAATGGTCAATAATGGCTCTGCTCCATTAAACGAAATAACAGTTGTTCAACAACATTTCAACAACGAATTTCAGCCACCTAAAGCCGATGAGATAACGTTAAAATGGGATGGAAGCGAAATTAAATTAGATTCGAAAACTGTCAGCTTCGACGGTAGCGTGTTTAAAATCACGCTTAAAGACCTAAGAAACTCCA